>JAYVCG010000169.1:0-38281 GCA_043750075.1 Acetobacteraceae bacterium
CGGCGCGGCGATCCCGCAGGCATGGGCCAGCCACAGGACGATCGCGCGCGAAACGAGGTCTTCTTCAGCGGCGCGATCCCGCCGGCCCTTGGCCATCACGCCCGTGCAGTGCGCGATGCCGGCGGAGGTGGCGAAGGCAATATGAAACCGGTGCTCGCCCTTGCGCGGCCGATCGCTTACCAGCGCCGCCGTCGCGCCAAGGCCAACCAGATCGGTGTCCGCTGGCGCCAGCCTGGCCGCGCGCGCCCGCGCGCTCCGCGCCATCGCGATCGCGGTATCGGCACTGCATGCCTGTGCCGGTGCGAAGCCGAGAAACGCCGCGAGCGCCAGCGCGTCGTAGGGAATGTGTGCCTCGATCAGCAGCCGGGAGCCGCCGGGAACACGCAGCAACTCGCCGACCGCCCCGCTGCCGCCCCCGGTGATCGCGAGCGCGGCCTTGCGGCCGGACGCGTGTACCGTGGAGATCAGTTGCCGCCACGCAGCGTCCGGTGGTGTCATGGTGCGTGTGTTGTCCAAAGGTGAATGGCGCGTCGCGGAGGGTGAGAGACAATGCGGACGGAGTCAACGGAGTCTTCTGGCCCAAAAAACCGACCCATCTTCCCCCCGCCCGCGAAACCCCCGAATAAGCTTCCCCACGGTAAGACACGGCGAGGCGGACAAGGCATGGCGGGCACATGACATCGGTTGATCTGGCCGTACTGGGCGTGATGTTCCTCTCGGGGCTGGTCGCCCTCATGCGCGGTCTCGTCCGCGAAGTGCTCAGCGTCGCCGCCTGGCTGGGCGCCGCGGCGGTCGCCACCACCTTCATGCCCAGGCATTCATGAACGCGGGTTACCCGGCGCCCCATTGGGTTTCATTCGGAATCTCCGCCAGCGCGGCCCGTGGCGGAAGACAGCCGTGACCGCTCCGTGTTAGGCTCGTCCCCATGAACAGTGCTCTTCGTCATCCCCCCATGACGCGCGAGGCCTTCCTCGATTGGGCCGCGCTCCAGGACCAGCGGTACGAGTTCGATGGCTTCCAGCCCGTCGCGATGACTGGCGGCACGCGCGACCACAGCCAGATTTGCCAGAACATTTACGCCGCCTTGCGCGCGCGGCTGAAGGGCACCGGTTGCGTGCCGCTGGGGCCGGATGCCGGTGTCGCCACCATCGGCGATGCCGTCCGCTATCCCGATGCCCTCGTGACCTGCACGAAGGGACCGGGGAGCGATCGCGTCGTGCCAGGGGTCGTGGTGGTCTTCGAGGTGCTCAGTCCAACCTCCGGGCGGACGGACCGGATCGATAAGCTGCGCGAATACCAGGCGGTTCCGTCCATCCGCCGCTACGTCATCCTGGAACACGGCAGCGTTAGCCTCGCGGTCCATGCCCGTGCGAGGGGGGAGGATGCCTGGACCGCGACCGCCCTGACCGAGGGTGACGTGTTGCAGATGCCGGAAATTGGGATCGAGGTTCCGGTGGTTGAGTTTTACGAGGAGACGGATTTTGTGGGGGGCATCTTTCCACCTGCTCAATGAAGTAGATGATGACCACTGCTGACACATGAATAAAATGGCTTAAGTTCCGGCCTTAGCTTGCTCGACGGACAATAGGAGGATAAAATGGATATCAGGAATATTTTTAAGGCAATAAGTGAGCAGCTTATCCTTGAATTTCGAAAAACCGCAGAGGTATCCCACTCTGGAGGCAAGGGAACCCTGAGAGAAGACGCTTTCAGCGAATTTCTTGGGAAGCACCTGCCTTCGCGATATGGAATTGGTCGTGGCGAAGTGATAACGCCGGAAAATCGTGTAAGCGGCCAGTTAGATATTATCATATATGACCAGACGCACTGTCCCGCGTTACTCGCTTCGTCATCACATTCTGTTTTTCCCATTGAAAGTGTCTATGGCGCCATAAGCATGAAATCAAAGCTGTCTTCCCAAGGGTTAGAAGATGCCTATGGAAATATATCAGCCTTCAAAAAAATAATATCCAAAAAGGGATTTACACATTCTTTGATATCAGGATTGAGCACAGGCTTCTCTTATCCTGTTCCTGTTACTGGTATAGTAGCTTACGGTGCTGACCGTAGCCTTGAAGCAATTGCCAAACAAGTAAAAAAACTCGATGAGAACTTACCAGATTTGATGACAAGACCGGATTTTATAGCGATCATTGGTGTAGGTATCGTAGGTCCACGCAATCAATTGCGAGGAGATTTTAATAAGTGTGAATTCACCACAGATATTAATGACATGTCTCAAATTCGGAAAACCGGTCGGCACACACTCTTGCGTCTTTATCTGCAAATATTGCAGGAGTTGAATACAGTTACGCTAAGACCATTAAATCTCCGTAGTTATGACGACATGCCTCGAATTATAGGTCCGCACCGTGTTGGTCGACACAGCCGGTTTGGAAGGCACGGAGATGACAGAGGGTTTGTGCTGCGTCTTACAGAACGTGCGATCCAAGAGATATTGTCGAAATCCAAGCCAGTAACTTTTAAAGAACACTGGCAAAATAGATTTGAGAGTATAGAGATAGACCAAAATTTTCTTGGAAATCTCGATGAAACTGTGTACGAATATAATCCTAATAATCTGCCTCCATTTAATCCGATCAACATTCAACGGGGCGAGGAAGGCTCCGTATACTCAGCCGTTCCAGCATTTCTTCCACTCCCTCTGGATATAGATGGTAAGCAATACTCAGTAGATGTGACCGCCTTGTCGGAAGCAGATGGTCATTTAGAGCCAGACCCAGATTTTACATTTGAAGAGCTGATGTCGTCCTGACTATCCTGTCTCGCCGCTTGAGACATTTCCCTCTTGTTGATCGTCAGGGTGAATCCTTAAGGAGCGGACCTCAGTAATAATTTTGGCAAACGCTTCACACCTTTTCCGTCAGTCCTATCGCTCCGTACTCCGAACAGGCGGACCCCCGCCACTTCCGCCCAAAACAAACCCTGGTTTCACCATCCAATCCCATGACAGGCCCCCATGGACCCCAACACCGCCATCACCCTGCTGAAAGCCCACGAAGCCGAATTGCGCCACCTTGGTGTTCAGCACCTCTGGCTGTTCGGCTCCACCGCGCGAGGAGAAGCCAGACCCGACTCAGACGTCGATCTGTTTTTTGACCATGAATGGGGCGCATTGAGTCTGTTCGACATCATGGAAATTCAGGACGTCACAACCCGCATCCTCGGCCGCGAGACGGATGCGATGACCCGCTCCAGTCTGCATCCGGTCTTGCGGGAACGCATCGAACATTCCGCCCTCCAGGTATTTTGATGGCCGTGTCCTCCCCCGCGCCACGCCTGAAGGACATCGTGGAGGCGATTGGATACATCTGGTCGGACATGGACAACGCCACGCTGGAAGCCTTCGCCGGCGACCGCCGGAAACGATGGCAGGTTGAGCGAGGTCTGGAAATCGTCTCGGAGGCAAGCCGCCACTTGCCAGAGGCCATGAAAGCCCGGCATCCGGAAATCCCCTGGCGGAAGGTCGCGGGGATCGGCAACGTGCTTCGCCACGAATACGCGCGCGTCGCCGCCGATGCCCTGTGGCGTCTGGTCAGGGACGATCTGGGTGTGTTGGAGC
Organism: Acetobacteraceae bacterium; assembly: GCA_043750075.1. Taxonomy (GTDB): domain Bacteria; phylum Pseudomonadota; class Alphaproteobacteria; order Acetobacterales; family Acetobacteraceae; genus Rhodopila. The sequence goes on from JAYVCG010000169.1 coordinate 3,584, forward strand.
AGGTCTGCCGCGCGGAACTGGCGGCCCTGCCACCCTCTCCGTGACCAGCCCGCCGCCAGAGGAAGTCGGCCCTGTCCCCCCTCCCCCCAAAACCGACCCATCTTCCCCCCGCCCGTGAAACCCCCGAATAAGCTTCCCCACGGTAAGACACGGCGAGGGACACAAGGCATGGCGGGCACATGACATCGGTTGATCTGGCCGTACTGGGCGTGATGTTCCTCTCGGGGCTGGTCGCCCTCATGCGCGGCCTCGTCCGCGAGGTGCTCAGCGTCGCCGCCTGGCTGGGCGCCGCGGCGGTCGCCACCACCTTCATGCCCCTGGCGCGACCCATGGTCAGCCAATGGGTGCCCTCCCCCGAGTGGACCGACCCGGCGGGCTACATCATCCTGTTCCTGGTCTCGCTGATCCTCTTCACGCTGATCGCCAAGCTGATCGGCGGCGCGGTCCGCTCGTCAGCCATCGGCGGGGTCGATCGCAGCCTGGGGTTTTTGTTCGGTCTGGCGCGCGGCGCGGCCATCGCGGTCGTGGCCTACATCATCGCGGGCATGGCCATCCCGGTCGATCATTGGCCGGCCCAGGTGCTGGAGGCGCGGTCATTGCCGTATGTGTATGATGGGGCGAAACTGGTGGTGCGGTTGATTCCGCCGGAATACCAGCCACCTGTTCAGGCGCCACCGCCCGCGCGACAAACCGGCGTGGAAGGGGTAAGAAGCGCCACCCCGGCGGGCCGGGCAATCGACAGGCCCTCTCCCAGGTGACAGGAAAGCTTCCACATGGCCGATGAAATCCGGGACGCCACCGACGACGCTTTTCACGACAATGCCGTGCGCGGCGCTTACTCGCGCGACGATGACGACGCCTTCCATGAGGAATGCGGCGTGTTCGGCGTCTGGAACGTCCCCGACGCCGCCGCCGTGACCGCCCTGGGTCTGCACGCCTTGCAGCACCGCGGCCAGGAATCGGCGGGCATCGTCACCTTCGACGGCGACAAGTTCCACTCCCATCGCGGCCTGGGCTCGGTGGGCGATAATTTCGGCGACAAGGCGGTGATCGACCGGCTGCCGGGCCGCATCGCCATCGGCCATAACCGCTATGCCACCACCGGCGACACGGTGCTCCGCAATGTCCAGCCGCTGTATGCCGATTTCGAGTTCGGCGGCTTCGCGGTGGCGCATAACGGCAACCTCACCAACGCGCACCTGCTGCGCCGCGCTTTGGTGCGCCGGGGCTGCCTGTTCCAATCGACCACCGACTCCGAGGTGTTCATCCAGCTCATCGCCATCAGCCTCTATTCCACCGTGGTGGACCGGCTGATCGACGCGCTGAAACAGGTGATCGGCGCCTGGTCCCTGGTCGCCCTGTCGAACGAGGCGATGATGGGCGTGCGCGACTCCCTCGGCGTCCGCCCCCTCATCCTGGGCCGCATCGGCTCGGAGGGCACCGGCGGCTGGGTGCTGGCCAGCGAAACCTGCGCCCTCGACATCGTCGGCGCCGATTTCGTGCGCGATGTCGAACCGGGGGAGATCGTCATCATCGACGACCAGGGCGTGCGCAGCATCCGCCCCTTCTCCAAACAGCGCGAACGCTTCTGCGTGTTCGAGTATATTTATTTCGCCCGCCCCAGTTCGCTGATGGAAGGCACCTCGGTCTACGAGGCGCGCAAGCGCATCGGCCGCGAACTGGCCATCGAATCCGCGGTGGATGCCGATGTCATCGTCCCCGTGCCCGATTCCGGGATGCCCGCCGCCATGGGGTATTCCACCGAAAGCGGCATCCCGTTCGAGCTTGGCATCATCCGCAACCAGTATATCGGCCGCACCTTCATCGAACCCACCGAGCACATCCGCCATCTGGGCGTGAAGCTGAAACACTCCGCCAACCGGCCCGTGCTGAAGGACAAGCGCGTCATCCTGGTGGACGATTCCATCGTCCGCGGCACCACCAGCAAGAAGATCGTCGAAATGGTCCGCGCGGCGGGCGCGAGCGAAGTCCACATGCGGATTGCCTCCCCGCCCACGATGCATTCCTGTTTCTATGGCATCGACACGCCGGAACGCTCGCAACTGCTCGCCGCCAGCCATGACGTGGAGCAGATGGCGCACCTGATCGGCGCCGACAGCCTGGCGTTCGTGTCCATCGACGGCCTCTACCGGGCGCTTGGCAAGGCGGGCCGCGACCCGGCCGCGCCGCATTACTGCGATGCCTGCTTCACCGGCGATTACCCGATCCCGCTGCCGGATCAGGCGGATAACGGCAACCGGCAACTCAGCCTGCTGTCCGAACTGCGCTGATGCCAGAGGCAGTGTTGCCAGAGGGAGCGTTGCCGGAGGGAGCGTTATCCGGCCGCGTGGCCCTCGTCACCGGCGCCAGCCGGGGACTGGGCGCCGCGGTGGCGATCGAACTCGGGCGTCTGGGCGCGCATGTCGTCATCACCGCCCGCACCCAGGGCGGGCTGGAGGACACCGACGACGCCATCCGCGCCGCTGGCGGCACCGCCACGCTGCTGCCTCTCGACCTGCGCGAGCCTGACAGGCTGGAAGCCATCGGCCCCAGCATTTTCGCCCGTTTCGCCCGCCTGGACATCGTGGTCCACGCCGCCGCCGTACTGGGCAAACTGACCCCCGTGGGCCACGCCACGTCCGAGGACCGCACGGAAGTGCTGGCGGTGAACACGCTCGCGCCCTGGCGGCTGATCCAGGGCTGTGACGCGATCCTGCGCCGGTCCGACGCTGGCCGTGCCGTGTTCGTTACCGACGACACCCGCGTTCGCGAGCCCATGGCCTATTGGGGTCCCTACGCCGCTTCCAAGGCCGCCGCCCATCATCTCGTCCTCACCTGGGCCGCCGAGGTCACGGGCACGGCGCTGCGGGTCAATCTGTTCGACCCCGGCCCGATGCGTACCCGGCTGCGCGGCACCGCGTTTCCGGGCGAGCCGCCTGCTTCGGTCCCTCCTCCCGCCGCCGCCGCCGCCGCCCTGTGCGTCCTGTGCCTGCCCGTTGAGACACGGCATGGCCTGGTGATCCCCCACCGCTGAGACGGAGAAAGGTCCGGGCTCCGCCCTGAAACCCGCCCCATGGCCCTTTGGGAGGCTTTGCCCCCTGGACCCGCGGGTTCATGGCGCCTTCCCCCAAATTCACCCCCCCTCCCCCGGATAAGGCGCATGACGGCGCCCCGCGCGCGATGTTATGCTGCGGAATGACCGCTGAACCCGAGGACACCTCCCCCGCCCCCACCATCGCCGAACTGATCGCCGCGCGGACGCATCTGCGCGCGCACGCTCAGGACGGGCTGGTGATGGAGGATGTGCCGCTGCATCGCCTCGCCGCCGCCGTGGGCACGCCCGCCTGGGTCTATTCCGCGGGCGCGTTGCGCACCCGTTACCGCGCCCTGACCGCCGCTCTAAAGGACGCGGGCCTCGACGCGCATGTGCATTACGCGGTGAAGGCCAACGACCATCTGGCGATCCTGTCGCTGCTGGGACGCGAGGGCGCCGGGGCCGACGTGGTTAGCGAGGGGGAAATCCTGCGCGCCCGCGCCGCCGGCATTCCCCCCAGCCGCATCGTCTATTCCGGCATGGGCAAGACGGAGCGCGAACTGCGCCTCGCGCTCACCGAGGACATTGGCCAGATCAACGTCGAAAGCATCGAGGAACTGCGGATGCTCTCCGCCATCGCCAGCGCGATGGGGCGGACCGCGCGGATCGCGCCCAGGATCAATCCGGATGTGGATGCGGGAACGCATGAGAAGATCTCGACCGGACGGGCGGGCGACAAGTTCGGCATTCCTTATGCGGAGGCAGTCGCTTTTTACGCCGAGGCGGCGCGGCTGCCGGGGATCGAGCCGGTCGGCCTCGCCACCCATATCGGCAGCCAGATCATGGATCTGGCCCCGTACCGCGCAGCCTTCGCGCGGATCGCCGATCTGGTCCGCGTCCTGCGGGACCAGGGCCACACCGTCCGCGTGGTCGATTGCGGCGGTGGTCTGGGCATTCCCTACCGCAACCAGCCCGGTCCTGGGCCGGAGGGACTGGCGGGCGCGATCAGGGGCGCGTTCCACAATATGGACGTGCGTGTGGCGCTGGAGCCGGGACGCTGGCTGGTGGGCCCCGCGGGCCTGCTGCTGACCTCCGTTGTGCTCCAAAAGCAGGCGCCGGGCATGCGGTTCGTGGTGCTCGACGCCGCCATGAACGACCTCGTGCGGCCCGCGATGTATGATGCCTGGCATGGCATCGTCCCGGTCGCGGCGGCGGACATCGTGGCGCCGGTCAGCCCGGCGGATGTGGTTGGCCCGATCTGCGAAACCGGTGATACCTTCGCGCGCGACCGGCTGCTGCCTGACCTGGCGCCTGGCGCGCTGATGGCCATCCTCGACGCCGGTGCCTATGGTTCGGTCATGAGTTCGCCCTACAACGCCCGTCCGCGCGCGGCCGAGATCATGGTCGATGGCGCCCGCTGGACCCTCATCCGCGCCCGCCAGACGCATGCCGCGCTCTGGGCTGGCGACATCATCCCGGACACGCCCGCATGACCGATCAGACGCACGTTCCCCCCGGTCTTGGCTGGCGCCGCGCGCTCGCCCGTCTGGTCCTGTGGTTCGAGCGTCTGTTGCCGGCCATGCTCCCCGCCGCCCGGATCGCGGGCCTGTTCGTCTGCGCCGCCCTGCTGGACCTGCCGCCGCTGCTGCCCTGGTGGGCGCATGGCCTGCTGCTGGCGGGTGTCGCGGGAACGATCGCGGTTCTGCTCTGGCGCGGCCTCTCTGGGCTGCGCGCTCCCGGCGCCACCGACGCCGACCGGCGGCTGGAACACGATTCCGGCCTGACCCACCGCCCTCTGGCCGCGTTGAACGATCCGCCCGTCAACGGCGATCCCGCCAGCCTCGCGCTGTGGCGGGCGCATGTCGCGCGCGGCCTCGCCCGCGTGCGCCGCCTGCGCCTGAACTGGCCGCATCCGGGTCTGGCCGCGCTGGACCGGCGGGCGTTCCGCCACGCGGTGCTGCTGAGCCTGCTCGCTGCCTTCGTGATCGCCGGACGCGACGCGCCGGGCCGCCTCATGGCCGCGTTCGAGCCCGCCCTGCCCCGCCCCGTACCCGCTCGCGCCGTGGAAATTCAGGCCTGGGCCACGCCGCCCGCCTATACGGGGCTGGCGCCGGTATTCCTCAAACGCGATCAGCCCGCGGTCTCGGTACCCGCGGGCGCGCGGTTGACGGTGAACGTCACCGGCGGCGAGGCGGTACCCGACCTGGTGCTGGACGGCGAACGCACCGCCTTCACCACGCTGGACCAGACCAGCTTTCAAAGCGAACAAACGCTGACGAAGAACAGCCGCGTCACGGTGGCGCGGAACGGGCGGGAACTGGCCGGGTGGGACATCGTGGCGGTGCCCGATCAACCGCCCGTGGCGCGATGGGCCGATCCGCCCGGCCGCTCGGAAACCGGGCTGCGCTCGCGCCTGCCGTGGTCCGTCAGCGACGATCATGGCGTCACCGGACTGAAAGCCGAACTGCGGCTGACCGCGCGCCCCGGCGCGCCGCCGCTGGAAGTGCCGATCCCCTTGCCCGGCGGCACGCCCAAAACCGCCAAGGGCCTCCAGCAACAGGATCTGCTCGCCCATCCCTGGGCCGGCCTCGGCGTCACCGCCCGCCTGATCGCCCGCGACGGCGCGGGCCAGACCGGCGCCAGCGAGGACGCCACGTTCGACCTCCCCGAACGGGTGTTCCAGAACCCGGTCGCCAAGGCGCTGATCGCCATGCGCAAGGCTCTCAGCCTCAACCCGGATGAGCGCGGCGAGGCGCTGGAGGGGCTGGACGCGCTGATGCAGAAACCCGATCTGTTCGGCGCCGACTCGGGGGCGTTCCTTAATCTGAGCGCGCTCTATTACCTGATGGTCCGCAACAAGACCCCGGCCGCCATCCCCGAGGCGCAGGAACGGATGTGGAGCCTCGCACTCCAGATGGAGGAAGGCCGCACCGAGGAAACCGCCCGCGCCCTGGAAGCCGCCCGCCAGGCCGTGCGCGATGCCATGGACAAACTGCAAAACGAGCAAACCGACGCCAACCGCCAGGCGCTGGAGCAAAAGCTCAACGAACTGCGCGAGGCGATCGAGCGCCACATGCAGGCGATGACCGAGGAAGCCAACCGCAACAACGAATTGCTCCCCTTCGATCCCCAGGCCGAGCGGCTGACCAGCGAGGAGATGGAGCGCCTGGCCCAGGAGGCCAATCAGGCGGCGCGGGAGGGGCGCATGGACGAGGCGCGGCAGAAGATGGAGGAACTGGAACGCCTGCTCGAACGCCTGAAGGAAGCCCGCGCCGAGAAGGGCCAGGGCAACAGCCAGCAGCGCCAGAAAGGCAAACGCCAGATGGGCGCCGTGCAGGACATGGTGGGCCGCGAGGGCGAACTGCTCGACCACGCCGAGAATCGCGCCGATCAGGGCGCCCGCCCGCGCCGTCCCTCGACCGACACCGCCGAGACCAACCCCGCCACGCAACGCCCCGCCGATCAGCGCGTGCAACAAGCCCTGCGCAACGCTCTGGGTGAGTTGATGCAACAGTTCGGCGACCTGACCGGCGAGGTGCCCCCCGCCCTGACCGAAGCCGATCAGGCGATGCGCGAGACCATCCAGCAACTGGGCAAGGGCGACGACAAAGGCGCCGCCCAATCGGAACGGCAGGCGATTGAGGCGTTGCAGAAGGGCGCGCGGGAGATGGGCCGTGCCCTGGCCCGCCAGTTCGGGCCTGGCCGTCCGGGCGGCGATCCTGGCGACGGTGAAGGCGATGGCTTCGGCGCCGAGGGACCGATGGGCATGATGATGCCCGGCAACCGCGATGGCCGCTCCCGCGGCGGCCCCCTGCCCGGCCCGCCCAACCGCGCCGATTCCCGCGGCCGCGATCCTCTGGGCCGCACCAACCAGGGCAACAGCCTCGACAGCGGCGATGTGCGCGTCCCCGAGGAAGCCGAACGCCAGCGCACCCAGGCGATCCAGGAGGAATTGCGCCGCCGCGGCGCCGAACGCGAACGCCCGCGGCGCGAACTGGACTACATCGACCGGCTGTTGCGGCAGTTTTAACACGGAATGCCGGATCGGGGTGATGATCGGGGCTTTCACCGGGCGCGCGTTCGGGGTAAGAGAGAAGGGATAAGGACCCGTAGCTCAGCTGGATAGAGCGTCGCCCTCCGAAGGCGAAGGTCGCACGTTCGAATCGTGTCGGGTCCGCCAATCCTTTCAATGGCTTATTTGAATACAGCCATGATTGCGAAACCCTTTAGCCACCATATAGCTAGCAAAAGCTGGTGATATCCTTGCTTTCCGTTGTGGTCATGGACGATCAGGGGACACGGATTATCTCTCACCAGCTTTAAAAGCATTGACGCGGTCGCACCCTCCTGGAACAGGTGATCGGATTGGAAGCGCTGGTTCCCTTGCATACGCGGGGAACACCATGCCGCTATCCTCACGGTCACGATTAGGTGCGGTTCATCCCCGCACACGCGGGGAACACTTTCTGCCGGGCCGGAGGGGAGCCGATTATTCCGGTTCATCCCCGCACACGCGGGGAACACGGATCGCGCGCCGCGGTTTCGCGGCCCGTGATCGGTTCATCCCCGCACACGCGGGGAACACGACCACCAACCATTCCCAATCGGCGGACGGCCCGGTTCATCCCCGCACACGCGGGGAACACGGTTTGACCCGGCGCCGGACCCGCGGCAGCGGCGGTTCATCCCCGCACACGCGGGGAACACGGCGTTCATCGCGTCTTGCCTGTGGTGAAACACGGTTCATCCCCGCACACGCGGGGAACACGCGGTCTATTGCGAGGATTGCGCCAGGGGGCTCGGTTCATCCCCGCACACGCGGGGAACACTTGGCGGGTTGGGCCGCGGGCGATTGGGTTTACGGTTCATCCCCGCACACGCGGGGAACACGAGGGAAAGTGGCGTTTGACCAAACAGCCCGACGGTTCATCCCCGCACACGCGGGGAACACCTCCAACCGCCCGTATCGTTTTCCAGGGCAGCCGGTTCATCCCCGCACACGCGGGGAACACTGCCCGGTCGCCGTTTCCGACAGGTTGCCCGGCGGTTCATCCCCGCACACGCGGGGAACACGTCTTCCAGGTCGCCTACGCCCCAGGGGAAACCGGTTCATCCCCGCACACGCGGGGAACACACGTTCCGCGGCGGAACGGGCGGCGCCCCCGACGGTTCATCCCCGCACACGCGGGGAACACGATTGCAACAGCCAGTTCTCGGCGATCGCCGTCGGTTCATCCCCGCACACGCGGGGAACACGCCGGGAGGCAGGGGATCGAAACCCCGGCTGTCGGTTCATCCCCGCACACGCGGGGAACACTTCCAGGATTCCCATCTCCTGGAGCCGGTGCGCGGTTCATCCCCGCACACGCGGGGAACACGTTGGTCTCGTCAGGAAATACGAGCAAGGCGACGGTTCATCCCCGCACACGCGGGGAACACCGCGATCGTGCATTTCAGCGCCGGGACACTGACGGTTCATCCCCGCACACGCGGGGAACACCCTTTTCATGCTGCCGGGTCTGTTCCCGGCGGCGGTTCATCCCCGCACACGCGGGGAACACTGGTGTGGCTGAAAGAGGATCTGGACGCCTGGCGGTTCATCCCCGCACACGCGGGGAACACAGGTCGCCGCGTTCACAGAACTGGTGGACGGGCGGTTCATCCCCGCACACGCGGGGAACACGCATCGCGCATGTCGAGGGCGCGGACACGCCACGGTTCATCCCCGCACACGCGGGGAACACGCGGCCTCGGCCCAAAGCTGATCCCGGTTGACCGGTTCATCCCCGCACACGCGGGGAACACGGGGCGGGGGCGTCCTACGGCAAAAGGTGGGTCGGTTCATCCCCGCACACGCGGGGAACACATGAAACATCGATTTTCCTTTACGGTCGCAACCGGTTCATCCCCGCACACGCGGGGAACACGGCACCGATGCGGTATGCGTGGCGCTGGGCACCGGTTCATCCCCGCACACGCGGGGAACACGCGGGATCGATCCGGCCAAACGCCGCGGCGATCGGTTCATCCCCGCACACGCGGGGAACACGCCCGCCAGCCCAACTCAACATCAACAGGAGCCGGTTCATCCCCGCACACGCGGGGAACACACAGGAGCCTCCGCGATGTGGGAATACCGCGCCGGTTCATCCCCGCACACGCGGGGAACACCTGGCGGCAAGGATTCGTCAGTCATGCTGCACCGGTTCATCCCCGCACACGCGGGGAACACCGCTGCCCGATGGCAGGGACGTGGGGGACATACGGTTCATCCCCGCACACGCGGGGAACACTCTTCCCAGAAGCCCCTGATACATAACCCAGATTCACTTGTCAAAGAACCCACCGATCAGAACGTCCGTTCTCACCCCCTTCCGCGGCGGCGGTCCGGCCGCGCCATCGGGCCGGGTTCCGAGGGCAACGCGGCCTCGGGGCCGAAGGCGACCAGCCGCAATCCGTCGAGGTCCACCGGCACGCGCCGGTTCTTGCCGCAGGTGTCGAACTCGAATCCCGCCTCGGTGGGCGCGGCCCAGGCGATGACGGCGTTGCCGTCCTCGATATAGGCGCAGACCTGGCCCCAGATCATCTCCCGCACCCGGCGGCTGTAGGTGCCGACATAGACCCCGGCCCGCACCTCCAGCAACCACACCGCCAGCCGCCCCCGCAACCTGGGCGGGGCGTTTTCAACCACGATGACCAGCATCGCCCGTCGCCTCCGGGTTGTCGAACGCGATGGGCATCGCTTCCGGCGAGGCTTCGGGCACCGGCAGGCCGCCCGCGCCAAGCACCTCCTCGATCAGGGGGATCAGGCGGCTCAGCGTGTTTTCCTTGCGGAAACTGTCACGGCAGCGCCGCCGCACCTCCCGGACCGGGTCCACCACCGTCCGTCCGTCCAGGGGGCGGTTGTGCTGCACGGCGGCGGCGACGCGGAACGCCTCCGGCACCACGGTGTCGAACTTCAGGATGTCGGCGATGTCGTAGACGAAGCTTTGGGGCTTGCCGGAATGCAGGAAGCCGATCGCGGGGGCGTACCCGGCGGCCAGGATCGCCGCCTCGGTGATGCCATAGAGCGCCGCCGTCGCCGCCGAGAGGCAGCGGTTCACCACGTCCGCGCCGCTCCAGTTGGTGGGATCATAGTGCCGTCCGTCCCAGGTGGCGCCGTGGCGCTGCGCCAGCAGCTTGTAGATCTCCCGCACGCGCACGCCCTCGATCCCGCGCAACTGATCGACGCTCCGGCGGGAGGGCGCCTCCTCCTTGAACCGGAGTTCGTACATCTTCCGCACGACCCGCAACCGCGCGTCCTCGTCCAGCGCGAGGCGGGCCTGATACAGCAACCGGTCGCTGCGCGCCCCGCCCGGCTGTCCGGCGGCATACAGCCGCACACCCGCCTCGCCGATCCAGATCAGCAGCGTCCCCGCCCGCGCCGCGAGCGCCACGGCGGCATGGCTGACCCGCGTGCCGGGCTCCAGCATCAAACAGGCGACGCCGCCGACAGGGATGTGGACGCGCACGCCGAGGTCATCGACCAGGACGAAGGCGCCGTCGAGCATGTCCAGCCGTCCCTTTTCCAGGAACACGATCGCCACCCGCTCCCGCAACGGGATCGGTCTGGGCGGGGGGAGGCCGGGCATCTCGCGCGCGGGTTCGCTCATATGCGAACCCGCCGGATCAGGATTTCGCTCATATGCGGATCCTCCGGATCAGCATGAGGCCGTAGCCGTGCGCCCGCGCCCGGCCAAACCCGGCGGCGAGCTGGGTCAGGAAGGCGGCCGGATCCCGCACCTCCAGCACGCCGCTGATGTCCATCACCCCGAAGACCGCCGGTGGCTGCTTTCCTGGCCGTGGCAGCCTGATCCGGTCATAGCCATCGCACACCGCCGGGCCAAGCGGCGTGAACCCATGCGCCGCCCCCTGCCGCGCCAGCCATGCCCGGCCGGCGGTGGAGATGGCCTCGAACCGCGCGGACGCCCGCTCCCCGTCCGGCACGTCGCGCAGCGCGTCCATCACCACGTCATGGCGTTTGCCGCGCTGGCCCCTGGCCTCGGGGCGGGCGATCACCGGATTGACGCGCAGGGTGAAGCTGAGTGCGTCCCCGGCTTCCAGGGCGGGCTCGAACGCCTTGCTTTCGAGGTCGAACAAGTCGTGCGGATCGGCGGGCGGGCGGGACGACAGCGTCATGAAATGGCCCGGTTTTTCCTCCCGCCACAGGAAGTCGCGGCGGCGGTCCGGGTCGTCGGCGAACAGCGACCAGACCAGCCGGTGCGCGGCGGCGACACGCGCATGCGGATCGTCCGGCACCAGCAATCGCGCCAGGGCCGCCACTGATGCGTCCCGCTTCAGATGGGCGCGGCCAAGCCAGAGGCTGGTCATGGTTCTCCCAGGGCAAGCACCGCCTCCTCCCGCAATCCGAACTGCCAGCGGCGGCGGGACAAGGGCTGATCGCGCCGGAACTCGATGCGGCGGCGCAGCGGATCGTCTTTATCCGTGAGGGCCGCATCCATGGCGATGAGGGTGGGCTGCGCGGGATCGGCCTGAACCGAACGCAGGCCGCGCCCATTGGGGAGACGCAGCAATGCCTCCGGTCCGGCGGCGTGCCGGGTCCGCAAGGCGGCGCGCGCGTCCTCCGCTTCCTCGATCCGGGGGGCGAGCGGCAAGCCCAGGGGACAGGACTTGCGGCCGAGATAGGGGACGAACACGGGACGCGCCATCGCCGCCGCGAGCGCGTCGAGGGACCAGCGCGGTTGAGGCGGTTCTTGCTCCCGTGCGCCCGTTTCACGCGCTCCCATCTCCCGCGTCCCTGGCCCGCGTGGCCAGAGCGCGCCCAGATGCCAGGCGCCGGTGCGGTAATCGCGGCGGGACAGGATGGTGTTGAGTTCGGATTTCGGCACCGCGAGTTCTTCGGCCCGCGTCGCGAAGCGCCGTCCGCGTTTGGAGGACGGCGCCTGCGTGGTGTGGTAATCCGCCAGCAGCCGTCCCGGAGAATGGCACAGCAGGGCGAGATGATAACTCTCCGCCAGCGCCGCCTGTCCGGCATCGTCCTCCCGCTCCACCCCCAGGCAGGCGCCGATCAGGCCAAGCACCGCCGATCGCGCGGGCCGGTCCCAGCCCGAGCGGCGTTCCCCCACCGCGAGGCCGCCGAACGAGGCCATGGGCGCCACCAGCGCGAAGGTCAGGAAGCGGGTCATCACGCCTCCCCGCGCGCGAAGGCGGCGATCTCCGCGAGACTGCCCTCGCCGCCGACGGTCATGGCGCGTTCGGCATCGCATCCGGCGCCATAGGCTTTCGTGAGGCTGGCACGGAACGCCATCATTTGTTTGATCGATTCCCCCATCAGATCCTTGTCCTCCACCGCCCGCGCGAAAGCCCCCGCCAGCGTCCTGGGCTGTTGCTCGCCGCGTTCGGCCAGGATGTGGTGCGCCCGTCCGTGCGCCGCGAAGCTGTTCTGCTTGCCCCTTGGCGCGGCGGTCGCGGCGGCCTCGGCCAGGGCGCCCAGGGCGGTGGCGGCCAGGGCCTTGTCGCCGCCGAGGTTGTGAAGGAGCAATGTCTGGTTCACACACAGATACAGATAGAACACGCCCGATCCGAACGCGGCCTCGCCCAGGAAGCCCGCGCCCGCGTCGTCCTCGCGGGTCTTGAGGTCGTCAACGGCGGTGTAATAATCGTCCTCGATGGTGACGCGGTGGGTGGTGATCGCGTGCGCGACCTGCGCCGCGGCGTCGCGGTTGAAGTGCGGGTTGTCCGCCAGCATCCGCCCGAACAGCGCGATGTCGGCGGCGGTGTCCACCGCGCGCAGCAGGGTCTCGTTCTTCATCTCCAGTTTCTCGCCCTTCAGCGCCCGGTCCGCGAGCGCCAGCGCCGCCGCGCGTTCCTCGGGGGAAATGAACGCGAGTTGTTCGATCTGCGCCGGGTTTTTGCCCTTCACGTCCTTGATTTTGCCAAACACCTCGGCGATCTGGCGCGCGACCTCCATCGCCCTGGCCTCCGCCATCTGACCCGCAAGGAGGTGGTCCAGCACCGCCTCGCCCAGACGCTGCGTGCGCTGGCCCATGTGGCCTTCGAGCGCGGTGGCGAACACTGGCGATTCCCGCCACGCGCGTTTCAGCGCCTGCGAGGAAAGCCGCAGCCTTGTCGTCCCGCCGACCACGGCGGTCTTGGGGCGGCCGGTATCGTCACGGTTCAAATTCGCGGGTGGAAAGAACGTCAGCAGATGCAGTTGCAGGAAATGGCTCATGGCGTGGTTTCCTCGGCATGCGGGGCGGCGGGCTGCCCGGCGTTCCAGTACTCGTAGACCCAGCGGGTCCGGCGTCCCTCGTCCCAGCGCGCCAGCGCGGCGGCGAGGTCGCGGACGTTCACCTTGTCCTTCGCCAGCGCGACCAGACGGCGGAAGGCGGTCAGCCGCTCGTCCGGCGTGGCGGCGTCGAGCAGGCGGCGGAAACGGAGAGGTTTCATCAGCGCCGTCTCGGGCGTGCCGGTGCCGTCCGGGCCGATGCGGCGGGCGACCGCCACGCCTGGATCGTCCTCCCGCACATGCGCCAGCACGGCGGCGGCGAGACCGGCGGCGGACAAATCATCCATGCCCTGTCCGCCGCCCAACCGGAACAACACGATCGCCGCTGGCTCCTGCATGGCCTCGGCGACCGTCGCGCAGCGGCGCAAACGCGCCAGCGCGGCGCGATCGCCTGGTTTTTTCTTGTCCGGATCGGGCTGGAGATCGCGCCACCACGCGACCATGCCCCCGCTGGCGAGGCTCATGTTCCCCTCCCTTTCGGTTTGACTTGTTTCGTTTCGGGGAGATTGAGATTGAGTTTCCCGAACAGATCGTTCCCCGCCTTCCCATATCCATGCAGCGCGAACCCCAGGAACTTCCGCGCCTGGGCGATGCGGGCGGCATTCTTCTGATCCGTGTCCGGGGCAAGCGGCGCCGCCTCATCGAACAAGGAAAACGCCAGGGGCCGCAGCATTTTCAGCCACTCCTCACGAGTCTTGCCCATGGTATCCGGTTGCCTCGCGACCTTTTCCAGGGCGGTGAAGAATGACGATTCCGTTTGTTCCCACAAACGTTCGCGCACGGTGTTGAACGGCAATGCATCCGCCTTGACCGTCGCCCCTCGGTCGAACAGCGCGTCGCGGACGGCGTTGCGCGCCAGGCTGGCGACCTGATTGGCGGATTCGACAAGGGATTTGGCCAGATCATCCATGGCGTCCCTGGCCGCCTCCGTTGGCGCGGCGGGCAAGGGCAATTCGCTTTCGATGAAGGAACGCGCCTTCATGTTGTCCATGTCGAACCCGGCGGCCAGGATGCGGGCACGGGGATCACCGGCGTCACGGCCGCGAACATCGCGCCATTCGGGAACAACCGCCGCGGGGATGCGCGATCCATCCTCGCTTTTCAGCACCAGCCCGAGCCAGTCGCGATAGCCGATCCCCCCCGGCTGGGGATGCACCGGCAGCCATTCCTGGCTGTTCTTCGGCTGATAATGCGGCGTGAGCGGATGTATCCTGCCCCAGTCCGTGTAGTTCGCGCCATGCGGACGCTGCCGCCATGTCGCGACCTGAACGCTGTCCGGCTCCCCCGTCAGACCGCAGGCGCGCGGCGTTTCCAACGCCGTGAAATCCAGCCGGATGCGCCGCGGCATGCCCCACCAGCATTGCAGCCCGTGCGCGTTCTCCGGCGTCACCACATGCCCGCTTTTGGAACCCGCGGCGGGCGCGAGCCAGGGGAACACGTGCGGGAAATCCCTGGATTTCAGGGCATTCTCCCGCGCCGGGACGTTGGCCCAGAGCAATTGCCACAGCGTCGGCGCGTCCCCCGGCACGATCAGGGTCACGAGTGGTCCGCCACCGCGCAACCCGGTGCGATTGCCCGCCCCCCCCGCCGGAGCCCAGGACTGGAAGGTGTACAGGACGATGGCGGCGGCGGGACGGCCAAGGGAGGCGACGCCATCGCGATGCACCAGCAGATCGGTGTTCTTGCTGATGGTGCTGCCGCCAGGCGCCTCGATCAACAGCCGCTCGACCGGTTCGGCGCCGGAGTCGAGGTCTTCCATGTCCTGCAAGAAACGAGGCCCGTTCCCATCGAGTTCGAACGCATGGGCGAAGGGCGCGAAAGCCTCGGTCAGTTGCTCGGGAGGGGGCGGGTCATGCCATTTCCTCAGCCACTCATCCCCATCCTCGGGTGGACAGAAAGTGGCGAGTGCGCCGGTCAGCAGTTCGAGCGTCGCGATCCGCAGATCAGGACGTGGCCAGTCGATGGCAATGATGGGGTTTTCGGCGTGATGTTCCGTGATCTGGGAAAGACGGATCGTATAGGGGCCGGAATCTCGGCGTAGGACGGGCAACCAGGAATCGGTCAGGAGATTGAGCACGAAATACCTCCTTTTTAATCGAGAAATACGTTGAACAGGTAAGCCAAAGCATATAAGTTGCTTAAGGAAAATCTTCTGGTCAGAGATTGCTCCCCGACTACGATAATCCACGGCATGTGTCCAACATGCTCAACCTCCTTTCTATCGTGATAGCGGGTTAATGGAACCGGTGGGATCGCACCCCACCGGTTCCCAATAACTGACATGGCAAATGAGCAGGTGTCAATGATAAAAGAAGGGATGCAGAATTTTTCTCACCTATAAGAGTGACTAGACCACTTATAAAAAAAGTCATGCGAAGGAGGTAAGGGTTATCGATAGGGTGGACAGACAAAGTGCTGCTTTCAGGATAACTGAAAACAGCACCAATCTTTATCCCCGCAAATGCGGGGAACACTTTTCACCGTCAGATTGCCTCGACCACGGTTCATCCCGCTGGCGCGGGTTCCTCTCCGATCCACGAAAGACCGGACCGCGCGTCATACCGGGCCACTCTCGCCGCCCCTGATTTCACGCGCGTCTCGAATCTATACCCTTCTCCATCGGGAACCAGCAAGGCCACCAGGATGGTGTCCAGCGCCTCCCGCTCCCATCGCCCCCAGTGTGCCCTGGCCGACAGCACGGCCGCCTCAAGCGCCGCCGGAGCCGGGCAGGCCGCGACCAGCCTCTGGGCCACCGAGACCTCGGACAAGGCCCAGGCGCGGCGCGGGTCCGGGTCGCGGGCATAGGGTACGACCCGCCCCTCCACCATCACCGCGAGGCGCAGCGTGACGTGCGGCTCATTCTCGATCCGGGTGGGGGTCTTCGTATCCGGGTTCCAGTCCCCGGTGTCCGTGGCATAGCCCTTGTCCAAATCCAGCAGGTTCTGTTTCGCCACGCATGTCAGGGACATCTCGCTGCCCTCGGCGGCGAGGGAGGACCGCGCCAGGCCCGGCGGCACGGCACCCTCGGCTTCCCGGTCGAACGCTTCCTCGATCAGCGGCCGCATGTCGTCCGGGGTCACGATCGCGCCCCGCCGGAACACCGCGCGGGCGGAGCGCCACAGCAGCGCGTGATCGCGATACACCGCGCCCGTGCCGGGCAGGCTGGCCTTGATCCAGTCGCTGGCGGGATCGGCCACGGGCTCCGGCGATACAACGAGCAGTTCGGGGCCTGACACCGGCCGGAGTCCGCGCGCATGCCGCCACAGCCGCCCGGCGCGCTGGATCAGCAGATCGGCGGGCGCCACATCCGTCACCATCAGGTCGAAATCGAGATCGAGGCTCTGCTCGACCACCTGGGTCGCGACCAGCACGCGGTTCCGCTCCGGTCTGGCTTCCCCACCCCTCCCGCTTCCGGCATCCCCATCCCTGGCCTCCCCGGCCCTGGGATCACCCGCGCGGGGAGGACCGAACACCCGCAGCACCTCGTCCTCGATCGCCAGCCGGTCCGCCATCGCGAAGCGCGCGTGGAACAACACCGCCTCGATCCCCTGGGCGCGCAGCATCCGGGCCGCGTCAATGGCATCGTTGACGGTGTTGCGTATCCAGACCACGGCGGCGCCCGCGGCATGGGCGGTGGCGATGCGCTCCACCGCCGCCGCGGCGTCCGCCAGCCGCGTCACCGTCACGCGCCGCGGCAATCCCTCCCGTGGAGCACAGTACGTTTCCTCCACACCGGCCGCGCCCGCGAGCGTGGCCAGCGGATACGCCCGCCGCTCCGGCCCCGGCGTCCACCCCGGCGCCCGGAGACCGCCGAGGAAGGCGTTCACCAATTTCTGGCGCGATTCAAACGGCAGTGTCGCCGACAGCAGGATCGCCGACCCGCCCAGGGCGGCGTGGAAGCGGAGGAGGGTGACGAGTTCCTCGCGCATGTAGGGGTCGAACGCATGCACCTCATCGACGATCAGCACCTTCCCCGTGAGACCGCGCAACCGCAGCGGCGCGTGCCGGACGGGAAGGACCGCCAGCAGCGCCTGATCCAGCGTCCCCACCCCCACTTGCGCCAGCAACGCGCGCCGCCGGTCGTGCGCCAGCCACGCCGCGCAATGCGATTCGGCGGGTTCGTCCGCCGCGTCCACGGCGCCGCGCGGATCGGCCCCGCGTGGTCCAGCCTCACGCGGGCCAGCCTCACGCGGATCGCCGTCGATCGCCGCCATGAAACGGGGGTTCAGCTCCGCGCGCCCGTGCGCCAGCGCCAGGGAGGGACGCGCCCCGGCGTCGAACAGCGCCTGATACGCCGTGGCGAGCCGCCTATGCATCGCGTTCGCCGTCGCCATGGTGGGCAGCGCCAGATACACGCCCTCGGCCCGGCCCGACGCCAGCAGGCGGTGGGCGAGCGTCACTGCCGCCTCGGTCTTGCCGCTACCGGTCAGATCCTCGATGACGGTGAGGCTCGGCCCCTCCGGCAACGGCACGGTTTCCGCCCATGCCTGGACCGGCGTGGGGAGCGTGATGCCGGGGAACAACCCGCGCAGCCCGGTGAACGGCGCCACGCGGGCATGCGCCAGCCCGGCCTCCGCCAGCGCCGCCGCCGCGCGCGGCAAGGCATGGCCCCAGAAATAAGCCCCCGGATCGGTGACGGCCACGGCGGACACATACGGAAACCATTGTTGGCGCGACCCGATCCAGTCCGCGAGCGTGGTCAGGCCCGCGAGCCGCCACGACAACAGCGGCACATCCTTTTCCCGCATGGGCCGGGGCCACGCCGGCGGACGGAACACCTCCCGCATCGCGTCCAGGAACTGGCCCGCCGCGTCGTGGCAGGCGGCACAGGCCACATCCGCGTCCAACCGCGCGGGGATCTCCGTCGGCCGTCCGTGATGTCCCGCGACGGCCCGCCAGAGCCTGTCACGGTCGCTTGGCTTCCAGACCGGCCCCGCCGCCGCGCGCTCCGGCAGCAGATCGGTCAGCCGCGGCGCGAGCGGCCTCGACAGGAAATACGCCCCCACCGCGTCGTGGCGCGGCCAGGATCGTTTCTCCATCGGCCACGCCCCCAGCCACTCCACCGGCCAGTGCTCCCGCGCCTGGGCCTGGAACGCGCGCGAGAACTTGCCGATGTCATGCAGCGCGACGAGGAACCCGAGCATCCTGGGGTCCAGGCGCCCGCCCTCACGGCCCGCCAGCAGCACCGCCACCGCCGCGACATCGAGGCAATGCGCCACCAGCGGATGCGCCTCTTCCGTGGCTCCCTTCTCAGGCTGGGCCTTACCCCAGAATTGGGCCAGCACTGGCATGATGTGTTCCCCCATGCGCGAGAGCGTCGCGGCGCTCCCCTGGTATTGGTTTAAGGTTCGCGTTCACGGTGAAATAACCTGCGAAAATACAGGGATTTTCGCGATTTCGCATATCGTGATCCACCCCATACGACAAACAGACCGGGGCGCCATGAACCCTCACCCCCTCCCCTCGCCAGATCGTTCAGCGGCGATGTGGATGCCTTCGACCCGTCTCTCCGTCTCGATTTCCTCATCGATCTCGCTGTCCGCGTGCGACGCATGCGGCCGGTGCGCGTCGCGGTGCCGCCGCGCGGTGACGACGCCGGAGACCAGCGCCAGCACCGTCGCCACCGCCACTGGCAGCCATTTCGGACCGTGATGCGGCAGCGCCTCCAGCACCTCCTTCAACGCGGTGTGCGTGGTCAGGAACGTCAGCATCCCGGCGAACAGGCCGACCACCGGAGCGTGAGAGCGCTCGCGCCGGTGGTGGCTGGCGGCGTCGCGCGCCCGGTCCTGGGCCGCGCGCTCCAGCGCCAGATCGCGCAGCCGGTCCTCGGCCTGGGCCACGTCGTCCATGATCTTGCGGGTCAGCGCCTCGATGCGCAGGCCGTGGCGCAGCGCCTCGTGGAACAGGTTATGCGCCGTCACGTGGCTGACCAGCGGCACCCGCACCCGCAGGCGCAGGGTCAGGAACCGGTCCACCAGGCGCCGCAGCGCCTCGGGCCGCCGCGACAGCGCGCCCTGGCCAAGGTCCAGCAGCCGCGCGTGCTCGTGATACGCCAGGATCACCAGCGGCAGGTAGATGCGC
The DNA here is from genome assembly GCA_043750075.1 of Acetobacteraceae bacterium. Classification (GTDB taxonomy): domain Bacteria; phylum Pseudomonadota; class Alphaproteobacteria; order Acetobacterales; family Acetobacteraceae; genus Rhodopila. The sequence continues at coordinate 22,987 of JAYVCG010000169.1, forward strand.
CGCACCCGGTCGTGGAACCCGGCCGCCAGGAAGGTCGAACCGGCGGCGGCAAGGGTGGCGGCGCCCTCCAGGCTCGCGGCGTGGATCACATCGTCGAACGCGCGGATCACCGCGCCGCCCAGACGGAAATCCGGCCCTGGGTGGTAGGCGTCGGTGTAATGACGGCTGAGCCGCCAGGCCGCGACCTCGGCGTCCGCAGGCAGCGCGGGCAGCAGCGCGAAGCAGTAGGCATAGACCCGCTCCGGCCGGCACCTGGCGCGGGCGAGCAGCGCGCCGGTCAGGTCGCGGATGGTGAAACGGTGGAGCGCGGGCTCCTCGCAGGCCCAGGCCAGGGTGCCGCGCCGCTCGGCGTGCGCCAGGATGTGCATGATCTCCTGGAGCAAGGGCAGGGTGATCCGGTCCATCTCCACCCGGACCTCGATCAGCGCGAGGCCGAAATCGTCCGACAGCCGCAGCAGCGCCAGACCGGCGATCCGCAGCGTCACCGCCTCGGGCACCGCGCCGCCATGTGTCAGCGCGAGCCGCGCCCGGTGCTCCGCGCCCAGGGGCAGGAGCAGGCCGCGTCCGGCGCGGAAGCCGGGGATGCGCCTGGGATCGCCCTCGGGCCGCGCCCACTCGCCGTTGACGACGGCGAGGCCGCGCGCGTTGAGGCGCAGGCAGGGCGGCGGCGTGGCCTCCGTGCCGCGTGGATGCAGCGCGGCGAGCACGGCGGGATGCGGGGTCTCGGGCAGGTCGAGATGCCCCGCCTCGAACAGAAGCCGCGCCGGTCCCCTGGGGTTGGCGCGGCTGGGGTGGATCAGGCCGGCCATCGCCTCCGGCGGCAGGGCCTCCACCGCCAGTGTTTCGAGTTCCCAGGCGGCCGCGTCGTTGTAACCGGGGAAATCCAGCAGCAGGTGGATGGAATGATCCCGCACCGTGCCGGTGGAGGTACTGGGCGGTGACTCTGACGGGTCCATCACGGCGGCCTGTTCCCTTTGCTCGACGGCGTGTGCCCGCGGGCACGGGCGGCGCGGAGGCGTCATGCCGTGGCGCCTTCCCCCTGGGTGGCATCCTGCATACCGCCGGCGCCGCGGGAACGCGATCCTGCTTCAGGCCCGCCGCGCCCATCAGCGCCGCTACCGGTTCCACAACCGCCGCCACCATCCTGGGCGGCGCCCGGCCTCCCCCGCCAGCATCCGCCGCGCGAAAGCGGGCGCGTCTTCCCAGGGCGGCGGGAACTGATCCCTCAGCAACACCCGCAGCGCGTCCCACAACGTCAAGGCGCGCGCGAAATCCGCCTTGTCCCCGCTCGCGATCCCCCGGTTCACATACGCCCGCGCGAGATCGTTGCGCCAGGGGATGGGCCAGTCCGCGCCCAGCGTGTCGCGCAACGCCTCCCTCAGCGCGATCGCGCGGTCGTAATCCCCGATCGCCGCCGCCGCGCCAAAACCAGGGGCGGACTGTTTGGCGTTGCCCCGGTTCATGAAGGCGTTCGCGAGATCGTTGCGCCAGGGGATGGGCCAGTCCGCGCCCAGCGAGTCGCGCAGTGTCTCCATCAGCGCGACCGCGCGGTCGTAGTCCGCGATCGCCGCCGCCGCGCCGAAACCAGGGGTGTCCTGTTTGGCGTTGCCCCGGTTCACGAAGGCGCCCGCCAGATCGTTGCGCCAGGGGATGGGCCAGTCCGCGCCCATCGTGTCGCGCAACGCCTCCCTCAGCGCGATCGCGCGGTCGTAATCCGCGATCGCCGCGGCCGCGCCGAAACCAGGGGCGGACTGTTTGGCCACGCCCCGGTTCATGAAGGCGGAAGCGAGATCGTTGTCGCGCGTCGGCGCCCCATCGGCTGGGCCGCCTCCGTGATGCAGACAGGCGATCAATGTGTTATACCAAGTGACCTGACGCGCGCTCGCGGCAATTTGAGTGCCATGCCGCGCCTCGATCCATTGCGCGACATCACACAGCGGGACGGTCGCGTAGCGGTGCCGCTGTGGATCGGAGCCCGCCTGGTCAACCAGCGCGGGCAGCAGGGGGAAAACCTCCCGCAGCCTGTGCTCGGCGTCCGGTTCCGGGTTGGTTTCCGCCACCATGTCCGCGTGCAACGTCTCCACGGCGTCCAGGCCCAGGGACACCATGCGCGCGGTGGCGCGGGCGACGGCGGCGGAGGACGCGGCGTGCTCCGCCAGGGCGGGCGCGAACCCCTTCAGGCCGAGGCGGTAGCGTGCCACGCCGCTCCCGCCGCGCCAGATCCACAAGGCGCCTTGCAGCAGCAGCAGCGCCTCCATCAGCGCGACGCCATAGCGGCGGCCCGCCGCGTCGGCGGGTTCGTCCAGCAGCGCGGTCTCGGCCAGCAGGCCGATCGACACGCCGGGCCAGAGGACGGGCAGCACGTCCAGCGGCAGGCCCGTCGCCGCGTCCACCAGTGGCGCCCCCGTCATCGCGTCCCGTGGCGCGGTGTCCGGGTTGAACGTCCGGGCATGGGCGAGGTCCGCGGCCGCCAGCCCCGCCAGCACGCCCAGCAGATCGGCGGCCAGCTTGGCGCCGAAGCGCGTCTCCAGCCCGGCGATGAAACGGCTGTATATCTCGGTGCCCGAGCCCAGGGCGGCCACCTCGTCCGCCGTCAGGACACGGAGTTGCCCGATCAGCAGGCTGAACAGCGAGAAGCGGGAATCGGCCTGCTCGATCAGCGCCGCCACGCGCGTCACCGCCGCCAGGGCGCCGAGATTGACGGTGGCGTATTCGCGCAGCAAGGCGAGATAGCCGGGATCGTCCAGCCGCCCCTCGTGGATGCCGGAGACGCCACCGGTCAGCGGACCGGCCAGCGCGGGGCCGAGCCAGGACGGCGCCTGGTCGCTGGCCTGTTCCGCCACCACCGGGCGGGAGGTCAGCAGCACATACAGCCCCGGCGTCAGATCGGCGGCGCGCGGCAGCAACAGCAGAATGCTGCCGTCCACGCGCGGCTCCCCGGCGGGATCGTCCTCCTCCGGACGCGGTTCCACGGCCTCGTCGAGACCATCCACGATCACCAGCAGCCGCGGATCGGGCCGTGGCGATAGCGCGCGCCACCGGTCCAGCCAGGCCACGAACGCGGCGGGACGGTCCTGGGCGTTCAGCACCTCGGCGGGCGTGGGCAGAAGCTGGTTGGCGCGTTCGGGAATGCCGAGGGCGGCGCGCAGATCGCCCGCCAGGCCTTGCAGGAAGGCGGCCTGATTCTCCCGGAACTCCTGCCTGCAGAAGAACGCCACCACGCCGACGCCGCCGCCCAGGGCGGTGTCCTCCGGCCCGCGCGGCGCCGCGATCGGCTCCTCCGGCAGCAGCCCCGCCAGTCCCTGGGCGAAGGTGGTCTTGCCGACATGCGCCGGGGCCTGGAGCCAGAACACGCCGCGATCGTGCCCCGCGATGAACGCCGCGAGCGGATCGCGCAGATGGCCCGGCGACTGATACCGCTGGTCGATGCGCATCCGGTCCAGATGCAGCATCGCCGCGCCGCTGGTCAGCCGCTCCGCCGGGCTTTGTGGAGGAATGGCCTCGCCGATCGCCGCGAACTCGGCACGCAGTCCCGGATCGTCGGAGTCGTTGATGCGTCCGCGGTGCCCGTTGGCGTAATCGAGGAACCAGCTTCGCCAGTGCCGCCCGCGCTCGGCGCTGTCGTAGAAGAACACGTCGCGGCGGCCGCATTCCTGGCAGACGCGCGCCGCGACCATCGGCCCCAGATCCAGGACAAGCCCAGGGCCGGTGAGCCGCACCGGCAGGACGCGGCCGCCGTGGTCATGGTGGCGCGGATCGCCGCGCCAGGCGTCCAGCGCCGCCGCCCCGGTCAGGTCAATCACATCCTCCCCATCCTGGGCTTGCAGGCGCAGGCCCTCCCAGGGGTTTTCGGCGCACGCCGCCGCCAGACCGTCGAGCAGGGGGACCGGCCTGTCCCGGACGCCCTGGGGTAGTGGATCGCCCGGTCCTCGCGCGGCGTACCAGGCGACGAGGGCGGCGGTCTCCGCCGGGTTCGCGCGCATCGCGCCATGGCCGAGATACTGGTTGCGCGCGGCGGCGAGGCTCTCCAGCGCGGCGCGGAAGCGGTGCCCGTTGCTGAACAGCCGCGCCAGTCCGGCGAGCGGGCCGTTGGGTTCGGTCTGGCTCAGCCGCTCCGCGGCGGTGCGCGCCAGATCGTTCCAGTTGCCGCCGCTGGCCTTGGCGACCATCACGCGCATCGTGTGCGCGTCCGGCCCGCCCAGGGTGATGAGGCGGCGGGCGAGGATGCTGGCGGGGAGCTTGAGCATCGCCTCGCCGGTGTCGCGCAACTGGAGCAACGCCCCCTCCGGCGAGGGCACGCCGCCGCGCCCGTGGCCGTCGAGCGTGTCCGCCAGGGCCCGGACCTCATGCGCGACGGGCGCTGGCCATTGAGTCAGCAGCGCGTCAAACCACGGCGCGGCGCGGAGGCGGGCGGCGGCGGCGTGGCAGAGACGCCGTGCCTCGGTCAGGTCGGCACTGGTGGTCAGGCGGACGGAGAGTCCGGCCTCGATGGTCTTGACGCGCGCGATCGCCTGTTCCTCGTCCTCCGCCGACAGGCGCGCGAGCTGGAGGACGAGGCCCGCCTGCCGCACGAACGCCTCCCTTCCGCCCGCCTCGGTGTCGCGGCGGGTCTGGTCGAGGGCGTCCAGGACGGTGGCGAGATCGGTCAGGCGCGTGGTCCGATGGTGCGGCGGTGATCGTATGTGGTCCGAAATGGGAGGGGAAGCGGTGGCGGGATGGCGGCGCCCTGACGGTGCCCCGCCAGGACGTGGAGCGGCGAGCATTACCGTTGATCCGCGCGAGACAGTGAGGACGGAGACGGGACTTTCGTGGTATCGCCCGCATTTTCGGCATCAGTGACGACATGATGTTCAATCGCGCACCCATTGCCTTATGAGGGACGCGCGCTTCTGAAGACGGATGAGACAAAGTTGAGTCCCGCGCGCGAGTACCCTCACATTCGGAAACCCCGATCAAATCCCAGGCGTCGCCCTCCGAAGGCGAAGGTCGCACGTTCGAATCGTGTCGGGTCCGCCAGTGATTTCAGCACACTCCCCATCACGCTGGCCGCGATGTGACTGGCTCCATGCTCCCCGTATGTGTCCAACGCGGACCCCGGCACCTCACCCGCGCGGGGTGTGGGCCACATGCCACTCACCAACGCGAATCCGATGCCTGCTTTCCCGCGGACAGGGAACCCCCGCCCCGCCCCATGCGCGTGGAAAGAGGCCGGTCCGCCCAAAGGGAACCCCGCATTCCGCCGACGCCCGTGGCGTGCCAGTCTGAGGGACGAACATCCTGAAAGGCCCCCTCACCATGGACATCTCCGGCAAGACCGCCATCGTCACCGGCGCCGCGTCCGGCATTGGCCTCGGCATCGCCACCGCGCTGGCGGAGGCAGGCGCCAACGTGGTCATGGCCGACATTCAGAAAGACGCGGTCGAGCAGGCGGCGCACGGCCTGTCGGGCACCAACAAGCGCGTCATGCCGGTGCGCATCGACGTGACCCAGGAACAATCCGTCCTCGACGCCCTGGCGGAAGCGGAACGCGCTTTCGGCAAACTTCACATCGCCTGTAACAACGCGGGCGTGCCGATGCACGGCACCCGCCTGACCGATGTGCCTCCCGCCGACTGGGCTTTTGTGATGGGCGTCAACATCTGGGGGATCATCCATGGCATCCGCCATTTCGTCCCCGCCATCCTGAAGCACGGGGAGGCAGGGCACGTCGTCAACACCGCCTCGGTCGCCGGGTTCCAGAACCGCCGCGGCACCGGTCAGGGGCCGTATTCCATGAGCAAATACGCCGCCCTCTCCTTGTCCGAGGCGCTGGAGCAGGAACTGGAAGGCACCAATGTCGGTGTCTCCGTGCTATGCCCAGGACCGATCGCGACGAACATCGCGCGAGGGGGGCGTAACCGGCCGGATCACATGGGCGGGCCGCGCACCCAGGCCACGGATGAGGCGGTACTGGCCGAACGCCTCGCCGCCACGGGCCTGGACCCGAAAAAGGCGGGGGAACGGGTGGTGGACGCGATCCGCACGAAGACCTTCTACGCCTTCGTCAGCGCCGTGCCCGCCGATGTCATCCGGGCGCGTCATCGCCGCATCGAGGAAGCCCTGAACAGCCCGTGGGTCACGCATTACTGAGGGTCGCGGCCACCCTTGTTCCGTCCGCGATCCCGCGCGTTCAAGGACGCAGCAACGGACCCACTTCCTCGGCGAGCCGATGCAGTTGTTCGAGGGCGAGGCTGTTCGGCATGCCCGGCCAATGGACCGAGGCGACGAGGTGATTGACCCCCAGCCGCTGATTGAGCCGGTTGATCTGATCCGCGACCTCCGCCGGGGAGCCCATGAGGAAACGGTCTTCCAGTAATTCATTAAAGGCATGGTCGAAATCGTCGCCCTCGGGCATCACTTTGTCCTGCCCCCAGGCGCGGTAGGCCTTGTATTTCTCCTCAAGATACGGCTGCGCGAGGCGGATCGCCTCGGCGCGGCTCGCGGCGATGAACACCTCGCGGCGCATCGGCACCTCGGCGGGGAACGGGCGGCCATATTCATCAAGGGCGCGCTTGTACACATCCATTTGCCGCTCGATCGTCGCCAGGGTGTTGTGCGGGTTGATGTACCAGCAATCGCCGAGACGCGCCGCGCGCCGGATCGCGACATCGGCGTTGGCGCCGATCCAGATCGGCGGAGTGGGTTTTTGCAACGGTTTCACGGTACAGGTGGCGTGATCGAGTTCGAAACCCGCGCCCTTCATGGTGACGAAATCCTCGGTCCACAGGCGGCGGATCGCGGTGAGGCATTCCTCGAAGCGGGCGCCAAGCTGGCCGCGCGGCACGCCGAACGCCTTGAACTCGACATCGCGGTAGCCGATTCCGGCGCCGAACACGAGCTTGCCGCCGCACAGCAGATCGAGCGTCGCCAGTTGCTCGGCGAGATCGAGCGGTTTGTGCAACGGCACCAGCACCAGTCCGCAGATGATCCGCAACCGCGGCGCTATCGCGGCGCAGTACGAGAGAAATGGAATTTGCTGCACGGACTCGAATGGATGCGCGCTGAAATGCGAACCCTTGACGATGCCATCAAAACCCAGGCGATCCGCGCAGCGCACGAGGTCGAGATCGTCGCGTAACCGTTGCGCGGTGTCGCCGGGCGGATGCTGGCCGCGCACCATCAGGCTGAGTTTCATGGTTTCAGCTTTCGCTCAGACGCCGGAACGCCGGGGAGGCGATCAGCGGTTTGTCGGTATCGACGCTGACGCCGGTGAACATGCGCCGCGCCCCCGGCACCCGCTTTGCCTGGAAGGCGGCGCGCGTTGCCTCATTGGCGCCGTGCAGGATGCCTTGCGGAACGTGCGACAGGATGCCCGCGCCGCGGCCGCCGTCCCCGTCGGCATGGACGAAGACGCTTTCGTCGTTATCGACGTTGCGGTGGTACGAGGGCAGTTCCTCGGCGTTGAGGTCGGCCACCGCCACCTGCGGCACGAAGGTGACGACGATGAAGCCCCGGGCCTCGAACGTGCACCAGGCCGAGGGCGCCACGTGCATCCGGTCGGAACTGATCGGGATGATGTCGCGGATGTTCAGTTTGAAGGGGAACAGATCGCCTTTCCAGCCCACCGAGACGAGCGGGTTGTTTCTGTAAAAAATCGAACTGTGCTCGCCGCCGGACTTCACCCGCAGTTCATGTTCATCGGCCTCGGGGAAGCGGTAATCGCACAGTTCCGGCAGTGTCAGGATCGTCGGATCGACCGGCATGTGGCGGCCGGTCTGCTTGTGCTCGGCCAGGGCCAGGGGCGCCGGGGATTCGACCACCAGCAGCAGGCTGCCGCCCGGATCGGGGATATGGCTGAATGTCACGCCTTTTGGGATCAGCACGTAATCGCCTGGCTCGTAGGGGAGGCGTCCGAATTCGGTGGCGAACATGCCGGTGCCCGTGTGGACGAAATACAACAGGTCGCCGTCGAGGTCGCGAAAGGCGCAAGGCATGGGCGCCACGCGGCGGCTGACCGCGAGGCTGACATCGGCATTGGACAGCATCAGTTCCGGTCCGCCGCGCGGATCGCTTTGGTCGGAGGGCTCGGCGCGGGCCATGTCGGCGGCGCGGCGGGGGTGCAGCGGGCCCTCGACGCGGATGATCTCGTTGGGTCCGTGTTCGCGGTAGATCATCGCCACCGGGCCGAAGAAGCCCTGGCGGCTGATGTGTTCCTCGCGCAGGTCGCCGAGACCGACGCGGGCCTGGCGGACGTGGCGTCCGCGTGCGTGGTGGATCCAGGATCGCATGACGCCGCACTCCTCGCGTGGTGGTGGGAGGAGGGTAGCAGGGTGTGGGGTGGGGGGCCATGCGGAGCGGAGCCCCGGCCTTCCTTCCTCACCCCGGCATCAACGGCGCGTGCAACCGCGTCCCCTCACAAATAATCCCGCCCCGATCCCCGATCGTCACCCCGCCGTAACACTCAGCGAACACCGGCGGCAGGGGCCGCGCATCCGGCGGCGCCAGCCACAACCGCAACAAATGCCGCTTGCGCTCCCCCTCCGGTCAGTCCTCATACGCGGTGCGCGCGTGCAAAACCGTGTGATTATGCAGAAACCGCACATCCCCCGGCCTGAAATCCATGTCGAGCCGCAACTCCGGATCATCCGCCAGCACAGCCAGCAGGTCGAGTGCCTCGATGTCCTCGGGCGTCAGCCGCCGCGCCTCGGGAAACCGCTGCGCCGAGCCAATGTGCAGCCGGGAATACAACACCGACACCACACCATCATGCGCGTTGAACACGGGGGCTTCATGGAAAGGCCCCTTGCCGGCGGGCACCTCGCCACGGCGATCGACGGGGAAGCTCTGGTATAACCGCTCCAGCAAATCGGGCCGCCGCGCCGCCATCACATTATGTACCATCATCGAACTGACGATCGCGGACAACCCGCCCGATTTCGCGCGCCGCAAACACAACAGCGCCACGACATCGCAACGGTCGATGTGATAATTCTGCCGCTTGGCGGTCGCGTAACCGCGCGTGTTGGGATCGGTGGCGCTGCCGCCGCCCAGATCATGCACATGCCCGAGCAAATGCCCCTTCGCGTTCTGCGCGCGCGCTGCCGAAATAAGCGCCAACACCCCAGTACGCGACCGCGCTTTCCTCGATCGGCCACCCCTCGACCGGCAGGCCGCGCAGACGCGCGAAACCGCGGCCACGCAGCACTTCGTTCCGCAGCCGGTCCAGCACCGGGCCAGGCGAGGGCAGCGGAAAATCCTCCCGGCGGATGGCGGCGATAGCGAGACCGCGGCGGCGCACCGCCTGGTACCGCGGTTTCAATCCCGGCGATCTCGATGGGCGAAAGCGCGTGGCTCCATTCCGCCTCGCGCGCGCGCATGTCCGCACCGGTCCAAACGGAGGGCCCCTCGATCAAAGGCCGCGATGGCGTCACGGCACGCGCATGGGTCACGGACATCGGCACACCTCACCGCACAGGTTGGCCAGCGGCTCCAGCCATGGGAAGACAGGGCGCATGGAAACGGGCGCGCATGGCATACACGCACGCGGCTCCTGGTCCAGCCGCGCCACGGCTTCCTTCAGGCTCATGACCACGCCCCAACCCGTTCGTATCTCCTGGGCCGCGCGAGCGATCCGCGTTGATGCCCTCACGCGAAAGACGGACACCGCCGCGATTTTCCGGCGCAACCGTTTCGCCATCCGTTTGCATCGAGTCCGGCCTGGCCGGGGGACGGCGGGGTAGCCGTGCCCTGTCTGACCCGCCCGGATTTTCGCGCGTGTCATGAGGACGGGCGCTTCAGGAATGCGCGGTCAGGGGCCGCGGGATCAACGCTTCGTCAACTACTTGCGTGTACAAGCGCACGGTTCCTTCCGGTCGCGATCGTGCGGCCGGGTTCACCGTTCGCACACAGGTTTCCTTCATGCGCCTCAGAGTTTTTCGCGCCCCTGGCATGGCCGGCGCCATGGCCCAGGTGCGCGCGGAGCTGGGGGCGGAGGCGCTTATTCTGAACACGCGGCGGGTCGCGGGCGGGATCGAGATCACCGCGGCGCTGGAACCGGACCCCGCGCCGCCGCCGCCTCCCTCGCCCGATCCTGGCCGTCTGGAGGCGCTGACATGGCATGGCGTTCCCCCCGCCTTGCATTCCAGCCTCGCCCTGGGCGATCTGACGGAGGCGATTGGGCGGGTCTTGCCGTTCGGCAGCCTGCCGCTCGCGCCGCATGACCATCCGGTGATGCTGACCGGGCCGCCCGGTGCGGGCAAGACACTGACCACGGCGCGGCTGGCGACGCGGCTGGTGATGAGCGGCGTTTCGCCCATGGTCATCACCACGGACGGTCAACGCGCCGGGGCCACCGAGCAACTCGCCGCCTTCACCCGGCTTCTGGGCGTGAAGCTGCTGGTAGCGAGCCAGCCGGTCAGCCTCGCCCGCGCGCTGGCGCAGCGGCGGGACGGGGCGCCAGTGCTGATCGACACCGCCGGCATCGACCCCTTCGATCCCGCGCGGACGGAGGAACTGAAGGCGCTGATCGCCACCGCGGGCGCCCTGGCAGCCCTGGTCCTGCCCGCTGGCCTCGATCCCGCCGAGGCCGCCGATCAGGCGCTCGCCCATGCCGCCTGTGGCGCGGCTTGTTTGATCGTCACGCGGCTCGATCTGACGCGCCGGATGGGCGGCGTGGTGGCGGCGGCATCCGCCTCGCGCCTGCCGCTGGCCGAGGCCGGGATCGGGCCGGGCGCGGCGGATGGGCTGATCCCTTTCACTCCCTCGATCCTGGCCGCCCGGCTGACGCGGCCCGAAGGCAAACGGCATGACAGTTGATCGTCCGCGTTTCATCGCCATCGCCTCGGGCAAGGGGGGCGTGGGCAAGACCTGGCTCGCGATCACGCTGGCGCACGCGCTGGTGCGGGCGCGGCGGCGGGTGCTGCTGTTCGACGCCGATCTGGGGCTGGCGAATGTCGATGTGCAACTGGGGCTGACGCCGGAAGCCGATCTGACCGCGGTGCTGTCCGGGCGGATGGACGTGGCGGGGGCGGTCACGCGGCATGTGGCGAGCGGGCTGCACGTTCTGGCCGGGCGTTCCGGATCGGGCGCGCTGTCGTCCCTGGCGCCCGCCGCGCTGGAGGCATTACTGACCCGGTTGCGGGAGGAGACGGCGGAGTATGATACCGTGCTGCTCGATCTCGGCGCGGGGATCGACCGGGTGGCGCGCGGGCTCGCCGCCTGGTGCGACCTGCTGCTGGTGGTGGCGACGGATGAGCCGACCAGCCTGACCGATGCCTACGCGGTGCTGAAACTCCATACCGCCGACCGGCCGGACGGGGAGGCGCGGATCGTCATCAATCAGGCGGCCTCGGCGGCGGCGGGACAGCAGACCTATCTGACGCTGCGGCGGGCCTGCGCGACTTTCCTGCGCCGGGAGCCGCCGCTGGCCGGGGTGATCCGTCACGATCCGAAGGTGCGGGACGCGATCCGGCGGCAGACACCGTTGCTCAGCCGCCATCCCAATTGCGCCGCGGCTCAGGATGTGGAGGCGCTGGCGCGGGGGATGGACGGGCGGGGGTAAGGAGCGGGCGTTCCGGTTCCGTGTTCCCTGGACTCGCGCACGGTTTCCGGCGCCGTGCCGCGGGAAGGGAGGCAGGGCTCACCACGGAGTTCACGGAGAACCACGAAGGGGCACGGAGAAGGGAAAACCAGGCCCTTTCTCACTGGCACGGGATTTCACTGGCACATCCGGTGCCGCTTTCCCCTGGTTTCAGGGAAGAAGCTCCGTGCGTCTCCGTGGTTCTCCGTGACCTCCGTGGTGAGAAGCTTTCCTGTCCTTTCCACCCGGCATGGCATCCATCCGGGCGCACCCGCGAAGAACCGCGAGGTTCTTTCTTTGGTTCGTGTCCGTGCTCAGCACCGCCAGGCTTCATTCCAGAGGGCCAGAGGGCCAGAGAACCAGAGGGGAACACTACCCATGGGTTCGTGCGTCTGCCCTGTTGATGCACGGCCGCTGCGCGGCGGAGGAAGGCACGGTTCAGCCTGAAGCTTCTCTGGTTCTCTGGTTCTCTGGTTCTCTGGTCCTCTGAAATGAATCCTTCGCGGTGTTTCCCCACGGCGCTGGCCCTGCCGGTTCCCGTGCGGAAAACATGACATGCGCCGCATCAGGGGAACGCGCCCCGCTCCACCCCGCGCGCCTACCCCGCGGGCGCGTGCACCAGGATGTCGCCGAGTTTGTCGATCAGATAATCGGCGTCGGCGGGGTCGATGGAGTCCGTCAGCGTCAGCACGCGGCTGATCACGCGGGCGCGGAAGCGTTCCAGGTCGCGGGTGGCGCCGTCGAAGCCGGTTTCGTCCACCACCTCGACGGCGGTGCTGATGGCGCCGAACAGCGCCTCCGGCATCACCGCCTTGCGATAGAGCGCGGCGAGTCCCCGGCGGCCTGGCTCATGGATCAGGATCTGGGCGTTGGTGACGGGGACATCGCCCTTGACCGCCATCGCCGTCTCGAAGAAGGCGATGTCGCCGGTGCAGAGCGCGCGCAGCATCAGCGTCGGCGTCAGGCGGCCGCTGTGGTGCATCTGCGCCACCATCCGCAGCAGCTCATCCTCGGAGGAGCCCATGCTGAGATGGATGATCGCCTGTTCCCGGCAGCGCAGCACGATATCGGAGGCGACGGAGGGCGGCAGGGCGTGCGCCTTCACCAGATGCTCCTGCAACTCACGCGAGACCAGGGTGACGAGGCGTTCGGAGACGGTCATCGGCAGGGTCTCGCGCTTCACCATCGCTTCCTTCACGCGGTCGCTGGCGGCGAAGCGGGTGACGGCGTGGATGAAACTGTGCTCGGCGATGCGGGCGGTCTGGTTGCCCATCAGCACGGCGACCGCCGGTTCGGTGGCATGGACGATGAGCGCGTCCGCGATCACCTCGGTCAAATTCGGACGGGAGGCGATGGTTTCCTGCTTGCGCGGCGAGCCCGCGCGGACCAGCGCCACCAGGTCTTCATCCGTCAGCACCAGCGAGTCGGCGAGCATGGGCAGCGCCACCGCGTCGATGTCATCGGCGAGGCGGCGGGCCACGTCGCGCGGCAGGTTCCGCGAGTGGCGCAACCCGTGCGACAGCGAGGCGCGCACCCGTGCCTCCACATCGCCCGCGAGCAGGCGCACGATGTCCTGCGCCAGCGCCACCTCCCCGGCGGCGAGGTCGTTGCCCGTGAGATCGGCCGCCAGCTTGTCCGCCAGTTCGATCCGCGACTCGGACGAGGGTTCGGCCAGCAGGCGGGCGACGTCGCGTTGCGTGAGGGAAGCGGCCATGGGACCTCTGGGGAAAACGCCTGGGGGGAGCGCCTGGGGGAAGCGGATGCCCCAGCCTGCCAGCAAAGGTTGAACGAGGGGTTAACAACCGAGCCATGCCAAATCATCGTTTGCCAGACCGCGCGCGAACGCCCACATGGCGCGCATGATGTATCGCCGCACCGCCCTGCTCATGGGTTTGTCCTTCCTCGCGCCGCCAGGGATGTCCCGCGACGCCGCCGCTCAGGTCTCCCCCCAGGATCGCGCCGATCTGACCCGGATCGAGGGGTATCTGAACAGTGTCCGCAGCCTGCGGTCGCGCTTCATCCAGACCGCGCCGGATGGCGATGTCACCCAGGGCGTGGCGGTGATGCAGCGGCCCGGCAAGATGCGCTTCCAGTACGACCCGCCGACGCCGTTCCTGCTGGTGGCCAATTACGGCACGCTGTTCTTTCACGATTCCAGTCTGAAGCAGACCAGCAACATCCCCCTCAGCCGCACGCCGCTGGGGATTTTGCTGTCGGACCAGACGACGCTGTCGGGCGATGTCACGGTGACCAAATTCGTCCGCCTGCCCGGCCAGTTCCAGATCACCCTGGTCCGCACGGCCAATCCGGGCGAGGGAACGCTCACGCTACTGCTGGCCGACAACCCCCTGACCCTGCGCCAGTGGATCGTGGTGGATCAGCAAGGCAAGCAGACCCGCATCACCCTGACCAACCTCGAAGCGGGCGCCAGGGTCGATCCTAAACAGTTCGAATTCAACAACCCCATTGCCTCCCAGGGCGGCGGCGGCTGAACCACGCGCCGGGTCCGGGCGATCCCGCCGCTCGTCCAGACCCGGTTCCTTGCCCGATCCGGTCTCTGTCCTTATTTTTGATATTTATCATTTTTCTTGGACTTTCCTTATGATCGCCTTATGGGCGGTTTACGTCCGGCCCATGATCGTGGCAGCCTTTCGTGGTCCATGAACCGATGGACAGGCTGGGATCGAAATCTCAGGAACAAGGGAAATGACACATGGGCATGAGCCAACGGCTCGGTGCGGAATTCTTCGGCACCTTCTGGCTAACTTTCGGCGGTTGCGGCAGCGCCGTGCTCGCCGCGGTGTTCGCGCCTCAACTGGGCATCGGGTTCGCGGGGGTCTCGCTGGCCTTCGGTCTGACGGTGCTGACCATGGCCTACACGGTCGGACACATCTCCGGCGGGCATTTCAACCCCGCCGTGACGATTGGATTGTGGGCGGGCGGGCGTTTCCGGACGGCTGACATCGGCCCCTACGTCATCGCGCAGGTCGCGGGCGCCATCGCCGGAGCGGCGGTGCTGTATCTGGTCGCCTCCGGCAAACCCGAATTCGCCGTTGGCGGCTTCGCCTCCAACGGTTACGCGGCGTTGAGCCCAGGGAAGTATAACCTGGTGTCGTGCCTGCTCATGGAAGTCGTCGCCACCTTCTTCTTCCTCCTCGTCATCCTGGGCAGCACTTCCTCACGCGCGCCAGCGGGCTTCGCGCCGATCGCGATCGGGCTGGCACTGACGCTGATCCATCTGATCGCGATCCCGGTGACCAATACCTCGGTCAACCCGGCCCGCAGCACCGGACCCGCGCTGTTCGCCGGGGGCGAGTATGTGATGCAACTCTGGCTGTTCTGGCTGGCCCCGATCGCGGGCGCCCTGCTGGCCGGTGCCGTGTCGCGCTGGTTGCAGGAGGAGTAATCCGTTCCGGCGACCGCGAGGGACCGGCGCGCGGCGCCGGTCCGGTGCCGCGTTGAGGCGTCATGAGCCGTCACGGCGGAGGAACTGGCGCGGAGCCGTGGTGCGGATGGAAAGAAAGAGCCGCTCATGGGGCCAGAGTGTAAAACTCGTTTTCACTCTCCCCGTGACCCCTTGATAAGGCTGGGTGACCCCTTGAAAGAATGGTAGCGGCGGACGGATTTGAACCGCCGACCAAGAGATTATGATTCTCCTGCTCTACCGCTGAGCTACGCCGCCATCCGTCGAGAGGCGCGGGGAATACCCCCACAACGCCGGTGCCGTCAACCGCCCTG
>JAYVCG010000170.1:0-2995 GCA_043750075.1 Acetobacteraceae bacterium
CGGATCGCGCTCGCGGTAGGTGCGGATGGTCTCACGCAAGAACATGTAAGCCATGCGACATTTCCATTATGAATTCGGAGTCCGTTTGTCATATAGTGTTGCCCATGCCGGGGTCGCCTGGCTGACTGACCCCCACGGAGGTCAGCCGGCGAGATGATCCTAAGGCGTGGTCAACGGGGGAACCAGTCACAAGACGAGGGGGAAACAGACCCTGCACCATGTGCGCCATGATTTGAGGCTAAAATACCCGACTCCTGGAGTCAACCATTCTCCCGGACGTCATCCAGGCCTCGCCGTCATGGATCACGAACGAGCGGGGATATCTCACGGTGTGACCGGGCCGCCTGGTCTGGATTAGAGATTTTGTGTCATCCACGGCCGTCTGGCGGCGTTCAGGTCAAGAAGACCCGCGCGTTCGCTCAGACGGATATCTTACAAAAAAAACAGGTTCAGGATTACCCATGCCAGAGGTGATGTTCGCCGGCCCTGATGGCCGATTGGAAGGCCGTTACCACCACTCGAAGGAGCCTGGCGCCCCCGTGGCGCTGATCCTTCACCCGCACCCGCTGCACGGCGGGACGATGAACAACCGCATCGCGTATACAATGTACCAGTCCTTCATGCGGATGGGCTGTTCGGTGATGCGGTTCAATTTCCGCGGCGTCGGACGGAGCCAGGGGCGCTACGATGGCGGGATCGGTGAAATCAGCGACGCCGCCGCCGCGCTCGACTGGATGCAGGCGGTCAACCCCGGTCACGGCGGCATCTGGATCGCGGGGTATTCCTTCGGCGCCTTTGTCGGCATGCAGTTGCTGATGCGCCGTCCGGAGGTTTCCGGCTGGGTCAGTGTCGCGCCGCCCGCCAACCACTATGATTTCGGCTTCCTGGCCCCCTGCCCGTGCGGCGGATTGCTGCTGCATGGTGATACCGACGAACTGGTGCCGGAACCGGCGGTGCGTAAACTGGTCGATAAACTCAACACGCAAAAGAACGTCCACGTGGACTATCGCGTGTTCGAGGGCGCGGATCATGTGTTCGCCTCCCACGCCGACATGGTTTCGGAAGCGGTGGAGGATTATTGCGGCAAGACGATCGCGCGCCGTCAGATGGCGCTCGCCGCCGACTGAGGCGCCGTGGCATGGATCGTGAAAAGGGTGGCGGGCTCCGGTCCGCCGCCCTTTCCGTGCTGGTTGGCTCAGGTGTGACAGCATGAACGCGAAAGCCGTGACAGCCCAGGAGAAGATCAGGGAACGGGCGCTGGGGCTGGGGTTCGACGCGGTGGGGTTTTGCCCGGCCAGCCTCGGACCGGAGGCCCGCGTGCGTCTCGCCGCTTTTCTTGCCGCGGGTCAGCATGGCGACATGGGCTGGCTCGCGGAACGGAGCGAGCAGCGTGGCGATCCATGCGCGCTTTGGCCCGAGGCGCGGACGGTGATCGCGCTTGGCCTGTCCTACGCGCCGCCGGACGATCCACTGGCGCCGCTGAGCCAGCCGGAACGCGGCACGATTTCAACCTATGCGCGTGGGCGGGATTACCATGATCTGCTGAAGGGGAAACTGAAACACCTCGCCGCTTTCGTGGCGTCGCGCTTTGACGCGGGCGTCAAGGTGTTCGTCGATACCGCCCCTGTCATGGAAAAACCCCTCGCCGAATCCGCCGGACTGGGCTGGATGGGCAAGCACACCAACCTGGTGTCCCGCGCGCATGGATCGTGGCTGTTCCTGGGGGAGATTTACACAACGCTCGACCTGCCCGCCGATCCGCCGCACGCCAATCGGTGCGGTAGTTGCGCGCGGTGCCTGAACGCCTGTCCGACGGACGCGTTTCCGGCGCCGTACCGGCTCGATGCCACGCGTTGCGTGTCGTATCTGACCATTGAGCACAAGGGACCGATCCCGCACGCGCTGCGGCCGTTGATGGGCAACCGGATTTATGGCTGCGACGATTGCCTGGCGGCCTGTCCCTGGAACCGCTTCGCCCAGGCCACGCCGCATGAGGCGTTGCGTCCACGCGCCGATCTGACCGCCCCCGCGCTGGCGGAACTGGCGGCGCTGGACGATGCGGGGTTCCGGCGGTTGTTTTCCGGCTCCCCGATCAAGCGGATCGGGCGGGACCGGTTCGTGCGTAACGTGTTGAACGCGATTGGTAATTCCGCCGATGTGGCGCTGCGTCCCGTCGCGGCCCGGCTGACCATGGACCCTGATCCGGTCGTCGCCGAGGCGGCGTGGTGGGCCTGCGAACGTCTTGATGTTACAACCATGGGTAGTTCTTGAGCGGCCTGGTCAAACGCAGCTTTTCCCTCGCCGGACATCGGACCAGCATCGCGCTGGAGGCCGCGTTCTGGGAAGTGCTGGAAGACGTGGCGCGCGCCCAGGGCATGAGTCTGGCGGGTCTCGTGGTGTCAGTGGACGCGGCGCGGGATGGCACGCAACCCTTCGCCTCGGCCTTGCGGCTTCTGGCGCTGCGGGAGGCGCTGGCCCGGCCACGTTGAAAGCGGCGCGAAGCAGTGCTCTCGAAGACCGGCCCACCTCATGCCGCGTCCTCCAGGATCATCGAAGCCGCCTTCTCCCCAATCATGATACTGGGCGCGTTGGTGTTGCCCGCCACCACCTGTGGCATGATCGAGGCATCCGCGACCCGCAGCCCGCCGATCCCATGCACGCGCAGCCGCGGATCGACCACGGTGTTCGGGCCGGAGCCCATCGCGCAGGAACTGCTCGGGTGATGGTTCGACACCCCGCTCTGGCGCACGAACGCATCCAGGTCAGCGTCGCTGACCACGGACGCGCCGGGCATCAGTTCCTCCACGATGTAGGGCTTCAAGGCGGGCTGCTCCGCGATCCGCCGCGCCAGGCGGATGCCCGCCCGGATCGCCTCTCTGTCATACTCCGTCCGCAAAAAATCGAACAAAATCCTGGGCGGCGCCAGCGGATCGGGCGAGGCGAGGCGCACCGTTCCCCGCCCATCGGGCCGCAAATGCACCGGGCTCAGGGTGAA
>JAYVCG010000171.1:0-3891 GCA_043750075.1 Acetobacteraceae bacterium
ACCGCGGGCGCGCCAAGCAGGAGGACGATGGCGGACTTGATGAGCATCGACAGGACGATCTCGGCCGGGTGGAACCGCAGGCCGGTCGTCACGTCGAACTCCAGGTCGGCGTGGTGCATCCGATGCAGCCTCCACAACGGCGGAACGGCGTGAAAGGCGACATGCTGCGCGTAGACCGCGAGATCGAGCAGAATCACCGAGACAGCGGCGGCGGCCCATCGCGGCGCGGGCAAGAGGTTGAAAAGCCCCCATTGATGGTCCCGCGCGATCATCGCCGCGCCGACGGCGGCCGAGGGAAAGAGAACGCGGACCACCACAGCGTTAATCACCGCTACTCCAAGGTTGTTGGGCCAGCGGAGCCATCTGCCCGTGTCCTGGGAACGGCAAGGCGCCATCACCTCCCACAGCGCCATCACGCCGAAGACAGCGATGAAGACGCCCAGGCGGATCAGCGGCTCGTGGGCGGACATGGCGTGTCGCGGGGAGGAACCCGCCCTGGCGTCAAAAGGCGCGCGCCGCCGGTCATGACCGGCCTGGCATCGGCAGAAGCCGGTACACAGCCATGCCGGCCAGCATCGCGGCGACGAAAACCCATGTGCCCGCCGCGCCGTTGCCCAGGGATGCCAGGGCCGGGCCGGGACAGTATCCGACGAGGCCCCAGCCGGCGCCGAACAGCACCGCGCCCGCGATCAGGCGGGCATCGACGGACGTCGCGGGCGGCCGCGCCGGGGACGGCGCCAGCAACGGCGCGCCGAGGCGGCGGGCCAGGGCGGGTCCCAGAGCCGCCATGGGGATCGCCGCCGCCATGACGAAAGCGAGGCTCGGGTCCCAGTCCCCGGTCACGTCGAGGAAGGCCTGGACCTTCAGCGGGTCCACCATGCGGGAGATGACCAGCCCCAGGCCGAACACGGAGCCCGCCAGCAGGGCGGCGGCGATCTGGCGCATCTCAGCCACTCCATCCATGACGCAGGATGCCCACGGCCAGGGCGGCCGTCACCATGAACGTGAGCGTCGCCGCCATCGAACGCGGCGACAGGCGGGCGAGGCCGCAGACGCCGTGACCGCTCGTGCAGCCTGATCCCAGCCGCGTGCCGAAGCCGACCAGCAGGCCGCCCGCGATCAGCACCGGCCAGCCGGCGGACGGCGCGCGCCAGGGCACCTCTCCGCCCAGAAGGCCGAACAGCACCGGCGCGCCGATCAGTCCGGCGAGGAACGCGAGGCGCCATCCGGCCCCATCGCGCGTCATCGCGCCGACGATGCCGGCGATCCCGGCGACGCGTCCGAGCGCGAGCCACAGCCAGGACGCGGAGAGCCCGATCAGGAGACCGCCCGCGGTGGCGGAGACGGGAGTGAAATGGGTCATGCACGGTTGGCCACGGGAAAGCTCCGTTCAAGTGCGAGGGAATGTTTTTCCTTGACGTTATATAAAATCATATTTCATATTCCGTCAAGCGTCCGTTCCCTGGCGCCGCATGCGTGGGAGAACCCGATCCATGGATGTCATGGCCCAGTACGACCCGGAGACGGGGACCATCACATACATCGTGGCCGATCCGGCGACCCGCGCCTGCGCGGTCATCGACAGCGTCCTCAACTACGATCCCAAGGCCGCCCGTACCTCTACCGCCAGCGTCGAGCGCATCGCCGCGCTGGTCCGGGAGCATGGCCTGACCTGCCAACGGCTGCTGGAGACCCATGTCCACGCCGATCACCTCTCGGACGCCGCTTGGCTGCGACCGGAGATCGGCGGACGCGTTCACCGCCACGCGCACCGCGCGCGACGCCACGCTGGCCATGCCGGCCCCCATCCTGCCCTCGGTCCAGGTGAACATCCGCGCCGGCCAGATGCCCGAGCCGGACTCCCATGGCCGCCGTTTCCTGAACCTGCCCCTGAACGGGTTCTGAGGCGCCGCCGTGACCGAAACGCCTGATCCGCGCCCATTTGGCCGCCTGCCGCGCATCGGCGAACCGGCCATCCCCTTCCGCGTCCGCACGACGATGGGCGAGCGGCGCCTGGAGGATTATCGCGGCCGGTGGCTGCTGTTCTTCTCTCATCCGGCGGATTTCACGCCCGTCTGCACCTCGGAGTTCGTCGCCCTGGCCCAGGCGT
Source organism: Acetobacteraceae bacterium (assembly GCA_043750075.1). GTDB lineage: Bacteria > Pseudomonadota > Alphaproteobacteria > Acetobacterales > Acetobacteraceae > Rhodopila. The sequence continues at coordinate 2,111 of JAYVCG010000171.1, forward strand.
TTCCGCGTTTTCAGGAGATGGGGTGCGATCTGCTCGGGTTGTCGGTGGACAGCGTGTTCGCCCATATCGCCTGGCTGCGCGTCATCCGCGAGGGCTTTGGGCTGGAGATCCCCTTCCCGGTGGCCGAGGACATCTCGATGGCCGTGTCCCATGCCTATGGGATGCTGCATCTGGCGGACACGGATACCTCCACCGTGCGCGCAACCTTCCTGATCGATCCCGCCGGGGTGGTGCGGATGCTCAGCTATTATCCCCTGACCACTGGCCGCGATGCCGGCGAGTTGTTGCGCGTGCTGGCGGCCCTGCAGGAGACGGACGCCTCTGGCCTCTCCACCCCGGCGGGCTGGCGTCCCGGCGAGGCCGGGATCCTGCCGCCGCCCGCGACCGTGGCGGAAGCGGATCGCCGTGACGGCGCCGTCTGGTTCTGGCAACCGGCCCCGCCGCGGGGAACGGGACATTGAGCGGGACCACGGTGGGGAAGATGCCAAGGGAGAAGATGCCAAGGAAAATGCCAGCGAGGATGCCGGGGCACGCGGCGGGGGCCGTCCATGACTGCGATCCGCGGGCGGCGGCGGAGTTGCTGCGTGGCCTGGCGCATCCGATGCGCCTGACCATTCTCCGTCATCTCCTGGATGGCGAGGCCGCAGTCTCCGTGTTCGAGGAAAGGCTTGGACTGCGCCAGCCAAGTCTCTCACAGCAATTGGCCTATCTGCGCGAGGCCGGGCTGGTGGCCACGCGACGCCTGTCGAAGAGCATGATCTACCGATTGACCGATCCGCGGGTGCGGCCTGTCCTCGAAGTCCTGCGCACGGTCTCCGGCCCCGCGGCCCCGTCCGGTCCATCCGTTGTGTCAGGCAGCGACACTCCTCGGGTGAAAATCCTCGCCGGAGCCACCCCCTCCGCGCTGTCGCCGCCGGCCGGGTCGCGGGACGTCGCGACGCCGCCCATCGTTCCGGCCATGACACCGGCCTGCGGCGTGTTCTCGTCCGCCGGATGGCCGGAGGGTTGAAGGACGATGCGCGGGAAGGAAGAGGCGATCGTTCCGGAAACGATCCGGTGTCGAATGATGCGGTTCCGCCCCCCAACCGCGTTCCCTGGCCGCCGCTGATCGTCCTGACGGCGGCGGGAGCGGCGTTGGGCCTCGGGTTCATCCTGCCCCTGCCCGGCTGGCTGTCCCATCCCCTTTGGGCCCTGCCAGGCTGGGTCTTGGTGGCTGGCGGGCTTGGGCTCGATCTGGCCGCGATACGGACCATGCGGCGTCACCGGGCCAACATCCTGCCCCATCGCGCGGCGACGGCGCTGGTCACCACGGGTCCATTCGCGTGGTCCCGAAACCCGATCTATCTGGGGAACACCCTGCTGCTCGCGGGGGCCGCGTTCGCGTTCCATGACCCATGGTTCCTGCCCGCCGCGCTCGCCGCCGTCCTCGCCGTGACGCATCTGGCGATCCGGCGGGAGGAAGCGCATCTGGCCCACATGTTCGGCGCGGAATGGGAGCATTACCGGCGGCGCACCGCGCGCTGGTTCGGACGGGGCGAAACGTCACGCGACCCCGAGGGGAAATGAACGGACATGCCACCGTCACATGGCCCGGCCATCGCCGCAGCCCTTCCCGCTCCCGGCCCGGATCGACCCGTTCACGGATGCAGCGGAATGAAACCATCCTGCATCAACTGCACGATCCGCAAATTCGCGCCGCTGTTGACCTTCACGCCGGGCAGGAAATCCGCGTTCACCCAGCCATTGGTCCTGGCGGTCTGGCCGCATTCCTCGAACTGCGC
>JAYVCG010000172.1:0-3080 GCA_043750075.1 Acetobacteraceae bacterium
CGCGCTGGCGGAACAATGCCGCGGGCTGATCGCGGGCGGGGTCGATGCGATATTGATCGAAACCTGCCAGGACACGTTGCAGATCAAGGCCGCCGTCAACGGCGCGAAAATCGCCCGGCTGGCCGCGGGAACCGATACGCCGATCTTCGTGCAGGTCACGGTGGAAACCACCGGCACGCTGCTGGTCGGCCCGGACATCGCCGCCGCCGCGACCGTCGTTCACGCGCTGGATGTGCCGCTGATGGGGCTGAACTGCGCCACCGGCCCGCGTGAGATGACCGAGCATGTGAAGTGGCTCGCCGCCAACTGGCCCGGTTTGCTGTCGGTGCAGCCCAACGCCGGATTGCCAGAACTCGTTGACGGCAACACGCATTATCCATTGGGCGCCGAAGAACTCACCACCTGGATGGAACGCTTCATCACCGAGGACGGGCTCAACCTGATCGGCGGCTGCTGCGGCACGAATGTCGAGCATATCGCGGCACTGGACACCATGTTGCGCAAGCGTGGCGGTTTCCGTCCGGCGCCGGTCGCGCGCAAGTCCATTTGGGTGCCGGGTGTCGCCAGCCTGTATCAATCGGTGGCGCTGCGCCAGGAAAACGCCATCTTCGCCATCGGTGAACGCTGCAACGCCAATGGCTCGAAGAAATGGCGGGAAGCCCAGGAAAAGGCTGATTGGGACGGCTGTGTGGCGATGGGGCGGGAACAGATCGGCGAAGGGTCGCACGCGCTCGATGTCTGCACCGCTTTCGTGGGCCGCGACGAGACGATGGAAATGCTGGAAGTGATCCGGCGCTTCACCGCTTCCGTCAATTCGCCTTTGGTGATCGACAGCACCGAAACCCCGGTGATCGAGGCCGCGCTGAAACTGCACGGCGGCAAACCGATCATCAACTCAATCAATTTCGAGGACGGGGAAAAACACGCGGAAGACCGGCTGAAACTGGCGAAAAAATTCGGCGCCGCCGTGATCGCCCTGACCATCGACGAAGTGGGCATGGCGAAAACCGTCGAGGACAAGCTGCGCATCACCCGCCGCCTGGTTGATTTCGCCTGTAACAAACATGGATTGCCGCAATCTGACCTGCTGATCGATCCGCTGACCTTCACCGTCGCCACCGGCAGCGAGGACGACCGTAAACTCGCGCAATGGACGCTGGAAGGCATCGCCGCGATCCGCGCCGAATTTCCCGACATTCAGATCATCCTCGGTCTGTCCAATGTCAGCTTTGGCCTCAATCCGGCGGCGCGGTCCGTGCTGAACTCGGTCTTTCTGGATCACGCGGCGCGGGCGGGGATGACCGGCGCCATCATCCATGTCTCGAAAATCCGCCCCTTGCATTTGCTGGCGCCCGAGGAAATCAAGGTCGCCGAAGACCTGATCTTCGACCGCCGCACCGAGGATTATGACCCGCTGAAAAAGCTGCTGGAACTGTTCGCGGGACGCAAAGCCGCCGACACCGCCAAGAAAGTCCGCGCCGACACCGTGGAAGGCCGCCTGAAAGACCGCATCGTCGATGGCGACCGCAAGGGCCTTGGCGACGAGCTGGACGAGGCATTGAAAACCCGCGCGCCCTTGTCGATCATCAACGACGTGCTGCTGGACGGCATGAAAGTCGTCGGCGAATTGTTTGGCGCGGGCAAAATGCAATTGCCCTTCGTTCTGCAAAGCGCCGAGACGATGAAAGCCGCCGTCGCCCATCTGGAACAGTTCATGGAACGGGTCGATGGCCAGGAAAAAGGCACCATCGTGCTCGCCACCGTCAAGGGCGACGTGCATGACATCGGCAAGAACCTGGTCGATATCATCCTGACCAATAACGGCTACCGGGTGGTCAATCTTGGCATCAAGGTACCGCTCGCCGACATGCTGACCGCCGTGGCCACGCACCGCGCGCACGCCATCGGCATGAGCGGATTGCTGGTCAAATCGACTGTGGTGATGCGCGAGAACCTGGAGGAAATGTCCCGCCAGGGTCTGGAAGTCCCCGTCCTGCTTGGCGGCGCCGCGCTGACCCGCAACTATGTCGAGGACGATTGCGTCCGCGCCTACGCCAGCGGCCGTGTCGCCTACGCCCGCGACGCCTTCGACGGGCTGCACCTGATGGATCGTGTCACCAGCAACGGCTTTGACGATTATCTCGCCGCCGTTCAGTCCAAACGCGTCGGCAAGGCTCGCAACACCACCCGCACGCTTGGCCAGGCCGATGCGAAAGCGTTCCAGCCCATCGACATCAATACGGTCCGGCAACGCCGCCACCGCCTGACCCGCGATGTGCCGCCCGTCGAGCCGCCGTTCTGGGGCGCCAGGATCATCGAGGCCGATCCCAAGGCCATCGTGCCCTATGTCAACGAACGCAGCCTGTACCAGTTTCAATGGGGCTTCCGCAAACAAGGACGCTCGCTCGACGATTTTCTCAGTTGGGCGAAACAGGAACTGCGGCCGGTGATGCGCCGGATGCTGAACCTGTGCGCCGATCAGAAGATTCTCCGGCCTCAGGCGGCTTATGGATACTGGCATGCCGCGGGCCAGGGCAACGATCTGATCCTGTTCGATACTGACGGCACCACTGAACTCACCCGTTTCTCCCTGCCGCGTCAGCCGCGCGAGAACGGGGAATGTCTCGCGGATTTCTTTCGCGACGTGGACGATGAACAGCGCGACGTGATCGGGTTGCAGGTCGTCACCGTGGGCCAGAAAGCCTCCGATGTCGCGCGCGAATGGTTCGAGGAGAACCGGTATCAGGATTATCTCTATTTGCACGGTCTGTCGGTGGAGATGGCGGAGGCGATGGCGGAATATGCCCATAAACGCATCCGCGCCGAGCTTGGATTCGCCGGGGAGGATGATCGCGATACCGAGAAGATGCTGGCGCAAGGCTATCGCGGCAGCCGGTATTCGTTCGGGTATCCGGCCTGTCCGAGGCTGGAAGATCAGGCGGCCATTCTGAAGTTGCTGGGGGCGGAGCGGATCGGAGTGGATTTGTCGGATGAGTTTCAGTTGCATCCCGAGCAATCGACCAGTGCCGTTGTCACCGTCAATCCTCATGCGAAGTATTTTTCGGTGTGAAGGATTGGGG
>JAYVCG010000173.1:0-4785 GCA_043750075.1 Acetobacteraceae bacterium
TGCTCAGTCCCCCGCGCGGCGCTGGCGGCCGACCGAATCGCGGATGCCGTCGCCGATCAGGTTGAAGCACAGCACGGTGACGGAAATCACCACGCCGGAAGCGATGGTCGGCACTGGCGATTGCGCCATGTAGGGGAAGGCGGTGCCCAGCATGGCGCCCCAACTGGCGAAAGGGGGCTGGGTGCCGAGGCCGAGGAAGCTCAGACCCGCCTCGGCGAGCAGCGCCTGGCCCATAAGCACCGTGGCCTGCACCACCAATGGCCCCATCACGTTGGGCAGGACATGGCGGAAGATGATGCGCGCGTCGCCGCATCCGGTGGCGCGGGCGGCGCGGATGTAGACTTCCTCACGCACGCTGAGAGTACTGCCGCGGACCACGCGCATGATGCGCGGCGCGTAAACAAGCCCGATCGCCGTCATCGCGTTCGTCAGACTGGGGCCCAGAAGTCCGACGATGACCACGGCCAGGATCAGCGCCGGGAAGCTCATGAGCGCGTCGTTGAAACGGGATATGACCGTATCGATCCAGCCGCCGACATAGCCGCTGATCAGACCCAGTGGCAGTCCAATGACCAGCGCGATCGCCACCGCCTGCACGCTGGCGACCAGCGACAGGCGGGACGCGAAGATCAGCCGGCTCGCCACATCCCGTCCCAGATCATCCGATCCCAGCCAGTACATCGCACTGGGCGGTTTGAGGATCGCGCGCAGCGCGCTTTTCGCCGGGTTATGGGGCGCGATATAGGGCGCGAAGATCGCGGTCAGAACGATCAACAGCAGAACGATCGTGGAAATCATCGCCGTGGGGTTCCGGCAAAATCGTTGCAGGAACGTGCTTGGCGGGGGCAGAGTGGCGGCCGGGGCGGGAGGCACCAGCGGTTGTGTGAGGGTCGTGGCACTCATCAGGCGCGCACCTTCGGATCAAAATAACCGTATGACATGTCCACCAGCAAGTTGATCAGCAGCACCACGACGGCGGTGGTCAGCGCCACCCCGAGCAGCACCGGCAGATCGCGCAGAAACACCGCGCGGACCGCGAGTTGCCCGACGCCGTTCATGGCGAAGATCTGCTCGACGATCACCGTGCCACCCAGGAGACGGCGCACCTGCAAACCGAGCACCGTGACCACCGGAATGGCTGCGTTTTTCAACCCGTGCTTAACGATGATGGAGAAGGTCGAAAGCCCCTTGGCGCGTGCCGTCTGGATGTAATCGCGCGACAGCACGTCGATCATCGCGCCGCGTACCTGCCGCGCCATTTCCGCCGCGACGCCAAGACCCAGAGTTATGGAGGGGAGGGTGAGACGGCGGAAATACTCAATTGGGTCCTCGGCGAAGGGGATGTAGCCGGTCGCGGGCAGCCAGCCCCATTCCAGGGCGACCAGCAGCACCAGCAGCAGACCGATGAAGAACTCTGGTGCGGCGATGCCCAGCGATGTCGCGAAAATCGTTACGCGATCGGCCCAGGAACCGCGGCGTGTGGCGGCGAAGACGCCGAGGGGGACGGAGATCAGGAGGCCGATGAGGATGCCTCCGGCGGTGAGCGACAGCGTGGTGGGCAGACGTTCCAGGATCAGTTCGGTCACCGGCTTGCCGCTGGTGAAGGAGGTGCCGAGGTCGCCGTGCAGCACCGCTGTCAGCCAGTGCCAGAACTGCACCAGGAAAGGTTTGTCGAGACCCAGGCGCACACGCGCCGCCTCGATCGCTTCCAGTGAGGCATTGTCGCCCGCGACGACCGAGGCTGGATCGCCAGGTGTGATGTGGATGAGCAGGAAGGTGATCAGACCCACCATGACCAGCATCGGGATCGTCGACAGCAGCCGCCGTCCGAGGTAACGTAGTGTGTTCATGCGCGTGCTCTCATTTGCATTTCGCTCCCACGCGCGTGTCATTGATGCGGTCGTTGCCGGTCGCCAGATAGGGCGGCAGGTTGATGATGCAGCCTGGACGATACGCATAGACCGCGCCCCTGGTCATCAGGCTGATATGCGAGACCTGTTCGGTGGTCACGCGCGCGAGTTGACGCAGCACGCCCAGGCGGCGCGGATCGTCCGGCACCATGCGGCGGGCCTGTTCGATCAGCGTGTCGATCTCCGGTGTCACCGCGCCCCAGGGCACGGCGGAACTGCCTGAGCTTTCCTGGAAGGTTTGCAAGGGATCGGGCCGTCCGCCCCAGCGGACCATCAGCATGTCGCCGCGTTGCGGCGGGCGGCGGAATGTGTAGTATTGTGACACATCCACGACATCGAATTTAACGCGGATGCCGACCTCGCCCAGCATGGACTGGACGGCTTCGCCGATTTGTTTGTATTCGCTGGTGTTGAGCAACAGCCAGGTGATATCGACGCCATCGGGGAAACCGGCCTCGCGCACCAGGGCGCGGGCCCTGGCGGGATCGTATGGATAGAGCGCGTCGAGTTCCGGGACGTGAACCGGCGATGAGGCTGTGAACAACTGCGCTGTGGGTTTCGAACCGCCAAAGCCAAGCGCGTCGGACAGCGCGGCCCGGTCGATCGCGTGCATGATCGCCTGACGCAGCTTCAGTTTACCGACGGTGGGGCGGGTGTTGTTGGTGTGAATTTCCCAGGTTGAGTTCTTCTCGTTGACCTGTACCGTCAGACCGGCGGCGCGGGCTTCGTTGATCTGGCGGGCCTCGATCAATGCCAGATTGGCCTGGCCGGAGCGCACCGCGTTCAATCGCGCGCGGGAGTCGGGGACATAGTTATGGTCGAACGCGGCGGGCCGTCCGCCAGTGCCTTCCCAGAACTGTTCGAAACGGACCATTTGCGTACGGATGTTCGACTCGTAGGCCTTGATTTTATAGGGTCCGGCGCCCACCGGGCGGACGTTGGCGCCAAACACTTTTTCATCGAGCCCTTCCGGACTCATCATCATGCCAGCCTGGAATCCCAGCAGATACGGCATCTGACCGCCTGGCGCGGTGAGGCGGAGGCGCACGACGTGATCGCCCTCGGTTTCCACGGCGGCGATCTGGTTCATGGTCTCGACCGTGGAAGCGCCAGCCTTGCCGCCAAGCGCGCGGGAGCGGGCGAGATTGCGCGCGACCGCGGCGGCATCGAATTTCACGCCATCGTGGAACGTGACACCGTGGCGCAACCGCAATGTCAATACTGTCAGGTCCGCGTTGTACTCCCACGATTCCGCGAGGCCGGGTCTGGGGTTTCCTTTTTCATCGAGACGCACCAGGGGTTCATACACCGCCATCAGCACGCCTTGCGCGAAGCTGCTGTTGTTTTGCGGCTCCTGTGGATCGAGCGTCTGGTTGCCAATGGCATCATGATAAATCAGCGTCGCGTCCGGATTGTAATCCGGCGCCGCATGGGCGGCCGTGGCGCATGTGATCAGCGCGGAGGCCACGAAACGAAGGATCATTTGCATGCGGTGCTCACGCGCACATCGTTGAAGCGGTCGCTTCCGGTTGGCAGGTACGAGGTCAGGTTGAGAACACATCCCTGGCGAAACGCATAGATATTGGGCCGGGTCATCAGTGCGATGTGCGAGACGAGTTCAGTCGTCATTTTCGCGAGTTGATGCAGGATTTTCTCACGCTCCGGATCGTCGAGACGCATTGCCCGCGCCTTGTCGATCAGCGCGTCGATCTCTGGCGAGACAGCGCCCCCGGCGTTCACGGAACCGGTGGAACTCGCGACTTCCTGGAAGACCTGCAACGGATCGGCGCGGCCGCCCCAGCGGCCGAGATAAATGTCACCGCGGGTGGGCGGGCGGCGGAACAGCACATACTGGGAAATATCGACGATGTCGAACTTCATGCGAAAACCGGATTCGGCCACCATCGCCTGCATCGCCTCGGCGATGATACGGGTTTCGCTGGTGTTCGACATCAGCCAGTTGATGTCGGCGCCGTTGGGGAATCCCGCCTCGGCCAGCAATTGTTTCGCTTTGGCGGGATCGTAAGGGAAGCGTTGTTCCAGGGCCGGATCGTACATGCGTGAGAGGGAGGAGAACAACTGCACCGTGGGGCGGGAGACGCCGCCGCCCAGGGCCCCGGCGAGGGCCTGGCGGTCGATCGCGTGCATCAGGGCCTGACGCACCTTGAGTTTGCCGATCGTGTCGCGGCCGGCATTCAGATACAAATCCGAAATGGTGTTGCGTTCATTGACCTGCACGGTCAGGCCCGCGGCTTTGGCGTCATCGAGCTGGCGTGTGTCGAGCATCGCCAGTGTCGCCTGACCGGAGCGGACGGCGTTCAGCCGGGCGCGTCCCTCGGGCACGTATTGCTGGATGAAGGTGGCGGGCCGTCCGGCGGCGCCGTCCCAGTATGCATCGAACCGGTCCATGACCGTGCGCGCCGCCGCCTCGAACTGGCGGACTTTATAGGGCCCCGCGCCGATGGGTTTCAGAGTGCCGCCGAACGCGCCGCTGGTCAGTGCGGCGGGGCTGATCATCATGCCGGGCTGCATCGCCAGCAGGAACGGCACCTGCCCGTTCGGCGCCTTGAGTGTTATCATCACCGTATCGGTGCCACGCGCTGTCAGGGCCGCGATCTTGCCGGTGATTTCCTGGGTGGAGGCGCCGGTGCGACCGCCAAGATCGATGGATCGTTGAAGATTGGCGACGACCGCGGCGGCGTCGAGTTTCGTGCCATCATGGAACGTCACACCGGGCCGCAACGTCAGGGTGAATTCCGTCAGGCTATCATTGTACGACCAGGATTTCGCGAGACCGGGCAGGGGTTCACCCGCGTCGGAGAGTTTCACCAGCGCGTCGTAGATCGCCATCAGCGCGGCCTGGGAGACGCTGCTG
>JAYVCG010000174.1:0-3434 GCA_043750075.1 Acetobacteraceae bacterium
TCCGGCTTTTGGACCTTCACGAGCCCATGAGCAGGCTTTTCAAAGCCAGCGGCGGACCAGCACGATAAAAGGAGGAACGCATGGCGCGGGAACTGACAAAAGACGTGGTGCGGATGGCCTATCTGCTGTTGCTGGACCGTGAACCGGAGAACGAGCAGGTTCTGGAGACCGCGTTGAATTATGGCTCGGTGTCGGCCATGCGTGAGGCGTTTCTCAATTCTCAGGAGTTTCGTCACAACCTGCGGATCAGACCCGCGTTCACACCCCTGGATTCGCCGCCGCTGCAAGTGGAGTGGCAAACCGACGCGGCCACCACGGCCGCTCTGCTGGCGCATATCACCCGGACCTGGACGCGTCTGGGCCAGGAGCGGCCACACTGGTCGGTACTGTCCGACGCGCTTTTCGCACCGGAGCAGATCGAGCAAAGCCGGGCCTCCTTCTTTCAGTCCGGCCTGCAGGATCATGAGACGCTGCTGGCGGTGCTCCACCGGCTTGGCCTGGCGCCATCCGCGTTTCCGCGGTTGTTTGAATTCGGCTGTGGCCTGGCGCGCGTGACGCCCTTTTTGGCGCGCGGTTTTTCTCATGTGGTGGCCTGCGATGTTTCAGCCAGCCACATCGCGATAGCCCGTGACGTGCTGCACCGGGAGAAAATCGGTAACGTGACTTTATGCCTGGCGAATGCCAGCGATTTCGGCATGACCAGCGGTTTCGATCTGTGGTTCAGCCGTATCGTGCTGCAGCACAATCCGCCGCCGGTGATGGCGATGGTGTTGCGCCGCGCGTTGTCGTTGCTGAATCCTGGCGGCATCGCGCATTTCCAGATTCCCACCTATGCCCAGGGATACCGGTTTTGTATCGCTGATTACATGGCTGATCTCGCGGATCCTGGTAAAGCACCGGACAAGATCGAAATGCATGTGCTGCCACAGCAGGTCATTTTCGAACTCGCCGCTCTGTGTGGATGTGAACCGCTGGAGGTCTGGCAGGATGACTCGGCCGGTCACTCGCCCGGCTGGGTCTCCAGCGTGATCACCTTACGCAAACATGCGAAACCCTGAAATCGTCCGCGTTCATGTTTTTCCGCCAAGCTTCATCCAGCGCGTCACGATCTTTCTGTCCTCCGCGTTGGCGAACCGTCCCTCGACGGCACCGGCGCGTATGTAATGTTCCAGCACGGATTCCACCTCATTGTTGGTGATCGCTTCGGCGACGTCGGGGTAGGTTTCCCGGTAAAACACCTCATCGAGGTCTGGCATGGCTCCAAGACGGCCCTCGAAATATCCTTCCTCCATGAAGTGCGCTCTGAGGTTTGAAACCTCGCCAGACTGGTATGCTTCACGAATATCATCATATGTGGAAAGATAAAAATCCTCATCGAAAGGGAGTTTCGATACCGCCAGCATGATGACTTCACGTAACATGGGGATGGAAACCGCTGCTTTCGATCCTGTCTGAATCCTTTCGCGGCTCAGCATCAGGAGAGTGAGAAGAAGCCCTCCATTCGGAAGGTCAAATGGCATTCCCATGGTTTTACCTTTCTCTCGCATTGGCGGGTATCGTTGATACATGCGGACAGTGTGTGGAAAAATCGCCTGTGATGCGATGCGGGGCGCCCATCGCATGAAAACGGCGTTTGGTTCAGCGAATGAATGGCGGGAAGCGCCCTGTGACCATCAGGCGCCGTCATGGCAGGGGCGCATGGATAAAGGGGAAGCCCTTTTCCTCACATCCTGATATTTTTTGGCCCCGGAAAAGCTGTTTCAGCCATTTACCTTCACCACGCGGGATTGACAAGGCATCATCGCCCAGGATTCCGTCGCCGGAACGCCTGTCATCCGGAACGGCCGCAGGCTGATCGCGACCGCGGCTGGCCCGTGCGTCACCCTGGGCCATATTGCGTCATACGGGGCGCTGCGCTACAGGTGCGCCGCGTACTCAGGCAATCCTGGGATGATCCGCGCAGCCTGTTCAACGGGCCACCGCGCATTGCATGTGAACAGGGATGGAGCGTGGATTTGCAGCCCATGGAGTTCATCGAGCAGATTGTGTCTTCTCCATTCGTGGACAGCGCGCTCTGGCGGCGGGGTCTGGGCGGGGAGCGGGGAGACCCCGAATCGGCGCTGCTCTATCTCAGTTTGCCGGTCTTTTCGCGGCCGAAAATATCTTATCTGTTCGATCGCGAATATTATCTTGAACAGAACGCCGACATTCGTGACGCCGGCATTGATGCATTCGTCCATTTCATCAGTCATGGCTGCCGCGAGGGCCGTTCGCCACATCCGCTGATCGATATGGCCTACATGCGGAGCATCGACAAATTCCTGCTGCCGGAGTTTCCTTCCCCGTCGGAACTGTATGAGGTTTTACAGTACGACGTGGTGGACCCAGGCCCATATTTTTCCGTGGAGCATTACCGCGGGCAACTGGCGCTCCGGTCGATCGAAACCGTTGGTTTTTTGGAACATTTCCTTGAATCGGGCCTTTTACTTGGCATCCGGCCAAATGTGATCTTCGAGCCTCTTTGGTATTATCGCCAGTTGGAAGGCGCGCACGACGTCTGGTCCGGGCTGCGCCATTTCGTGATCCGTGGCGACAAGGAAGGCCGCGCCCCGGCTCCCGGCTTCAGCGCGAAACGGTATCTGGAGCGTTATCCAGATGTCTCCGCCGCCGGAACACCGGCGCTCATTCACTATCTGACGATGGGGAAAGCCGAAAATCGCGTTTGTTTCCCGGAGGAAAACGCCGCGTCCGCTGTTCTGGCCGCGTCCATGACGCGAACCGGAGCTTCCGCCGCCGCGATCAACGAAGCAGACGCCGTCAGGACATATGAGGGACTCAAGGAAAGAATAAGCAGGCGCCGTCAGGATCACAAGGACAGAGTGTCAGTCTCGCCCCCTGAAATCATACGCTCCGAGAACCCCGCCGCGGACATCGCCGCGTTGTCGCTTCCCGCTTTCGCCTCGCCGCGTGTGTCCATCCTGATCCCGGTCCATGACGAAATCGCCTGCACCGTCGAATGCATCCGGTCCATCCTCGCCTCCGCTCCGGACGTGAGTTATGAGGTCATCCTCGCGGATGACGCATCAACGGATCCCGCCGTGACGGAACTGCGGCGCATCCCGAACATCAAATACATCAGGCAGCCATCGAATATCGGGTTTCTGCGCAATTGTAACGCCGCGTTCGCGCATTGCATGGGCCAGTACATCTTCTTGTTCAATAACGATGCACAGTTGCTGCCGGGCGCCCTCGACGCGCTGGCCGATGTGCTTGACCGTGACCCCAGCGTGGCAGCGGTGGGGCCGAAGATGCTTTACCCCAACGGCCGCCTGCAGGAGGCGGGCTGCGCCGTGGACCGGAACGGCGTGAGCACCATGATCGGGCTGTTCGCCGACCCCGCTCAGCCCGCCTACGATCACGACCGCGATGTGCAT
>JAYVCG010000175.1:0-5293 GCA_043750075.1 Acetobacteraceae bacterium
GCGACTGGCGCGGCACCATCCGCGTCGAAACGAAAGGCGCCCAGGCGGAACGGCTGCGCGAGATGGTGACCGCCTGGATCGGGCGGGAGAACGAAACGCACCACCTCACCGCCATGCTGACCCAATCCAGCCCAGAGCGCGCCGCCCTGGGCGGACGGGACACGCCGATGCCTGATTTTACCCCAGCGGAGCCTCCGCCGATGACCGAATACTTCGTCTCCTACGCCTGGAACGACCGCGCGCCCGGCGGGCCGGAGCGGGAAGAAGATGTCGATCGCCTCTGCGCCGAGGCCGCCGCGCGCGGCATCACCCTCCATCGCGACAAGACTGACCTCAAAATGGGCGACAGCATCGCCAAATTCATGCGCCGCCTGGCGGGCGGCAGCCGCGTGTTCGTGGTCCTGAGCGACAAATACCTGCGTTCCGTGGGCTGCATGACGGAGCTTTACGAAATCTGGCTCGATTGCCGCGGCAAGGACGCGGAAATCCTGAAGCGCATCCGGGTTTACGCGCTGCCCGGCACGCCGATTTATTCAGTGCTTCACCGTATCGAGGCCGCGACATGGTGGAAAGAACAGCACGATACCCTGGAAGCCGCCGTCAACAAAGCCGGCGCCAGCGTTCTTTCCACCAGAAGCCTGGAAGAATTCCGCCGGATGCGCGCTTTCGTCAGCCACGTCGATGACATCCTGTCCCTGATCGCCGACACGCTGCATCCGCGCACATTCGACGACCTCCTGAAACACGGCCTCGACGGCGATTGAGCGCCGCGGCGTTTCAACGATTCGTTCATGCATCGGGACCAAAATGGAAAATCCAGCGGGGAGGGAGCCCCTGTCTCCCGCTCAAACCGGCGCCCAACGGGACAACCCTCCGTGCGCCTTCGTGGTTCTCCGTGAACTCCGTGGTGAAAACTTTCTTGTCCCGCACCGCATCCACCGCGGAAGGGTGGTCAGGCGCGGCGCTCTCGCCGGGGAAACCATGAGAGCCTGTTCGACTGTATTTCACTGGCCGGTGGGGTGGATAAGGCTACTTTTTAACACAGATTTCAAGGCGATTTAGCGGATTACACGGAACTCTTCACCCCGCGCGAAGCGTCCGGAGGCTTGTCCGCAACCGCGAGGGGAAAGACTGGCGCGCGGCGATGCCTCCAGGCTCTGTGTAATCCGTGATATCGCCTTTGAAATCTGTGTTAAAAAGCAGCCTTTCATCCCCACGGACTAAAGAACGGAGTCAAACAGGCTCTCATACACGCCGAAGCCCGGCGTGGGAGCCCGGACCGTGACGCCTGGAACGGCCTGAAGACGCCGGACCGTGGCGAGGCTGATCGGGTTGCCCGGAAATGAACCGCCTCGCGCCAGCATGTCCACCGAAACCCCCGGCGCGGTCTGGACCGAAAAGCCGAAACCGTTTGGTCCCGGCCTCGATCCTTGTTGAAAGCTTTCCGCGCTTCCCCGGACGGCATGCTGTTGTGCATCATCCGCCGCGGTGGCCATGGCAGGCGCCATCCCACGCGCTCCGTCTTTTCCGGCGGGCCGTTTGCTCTCACCCGGCCAGCGGCAATCCTTCCAGGTCTTCCGCGCGTTCCACCTTGATCAGCACGGCGTAGCCTTTCTTGTCAGGATCGCGGTCCTTTTCCGGCTGCACCAGCCGCCGCCAGACTTCCTCATACGCGGGTCCGGAGCGGACGATGGCGGCCGTGCCATAGAACCGCGCGATGCCGCCTTTTGGCAGCGTGCCATCGGCGCGCAGGGCGGGTTTGCGGAAATAGACCGTTACTTTGGTGCCATCCTTCATGTTCGCCGCGGTGGAGCCCTTGCCGCGCTCCCACAACGCCAGGGTTTCGTCGTTGAACACCATCGTGCCGCCGCGCGGGGTGATCTGCGCGAAGCCATCGGGCAGCGCGGTGCCCACCAGAGTCACGTTGTCGGGGAAGGCGGTGTTGATGTGCTCGTGCAGGACGGAAGGAATGCGCGCCATGATCGTCTCCTGTTGGCGCGCGCCCGTTGGCGCGCGCCGGTTTGCGTGTATCCGCCCGAACCCGCCCGGTTCATCGCGCCGGCGACAATTCAGTGCGTCAGCAACGCCTGCGCGCAGGCATCCAGGATCGCGTCGGTGTCCAGCCCGTATTCCCGGTACAGATCGGGGATGTCCCCCGTCTGGCCGAAATGATCGACGCCCAGGGGAACGACGCGCTGGCCGCGGATGGAGCCCAGCCAGGCGTGGGTGGCGGGGTGGCCGTCGAGCACCGTCACCAGCGCCGCGCCGGGCGCCAGGGGGGCCAGGATTTTTTCGATGTGCGACTGTGCGCCGCGCTCTCCCGCCCGCCGTGCCCGTTGCGCGGCCAGCCAGCCCGCGTGCAGCCGGTCGGGCGAGGTGATGGCGAGCAGCCCGGCGCCCTCGGTTTCCTCGGCCAGGATGCCGAACGCCTCGATCACCTCGGGCGCCACCGGGCCCTGATAGGCGAGCGCGATGCGGGCACCCTCCGCGGGCGGGACGACCCAGTGCGCGCCCGCGATCACGGCGGCGGGGTCGAGCACGCGTTCCGGTTGCGCCAGCGTCCGCGTGGACAGGCGCAGCCACACCGCCGAGCCATCGGGCTGCTGCATGTGGTGCAGCGCGTGGCGGAGCAAAATGGCGAGTTCATCGACATGGGTGGGCTCGAAGCTCGCGAGCCGGTCGGCGGCCATGCCGATCAGCGGCGTGTTGACCGATTGGTGCTGCCCGCCCTCGGGCGCCAGGGTCAGGCCGGAGGGGGTGGAGATCAGCAGGAAGCGCGCGTCCTGGTAACAGGCGTAGATCAGCGCATCGAGGCCGCGGTTGACGAACGGATCGTAGACGGTGCCGATCGGCAGGATGCGTGCCCCGGTCATCGAGGGAGTCAGCCCAGCGGCGCCAAGGAGGAGAAAGAGGTTCTGCTCGGCGATGCCCAGTTCGATGTGCTGACCCAACGGCGACATGCCCCAGCGTTGGGCGGAGGCGAGCTTGGCGTCGCGGAACACGTCGTTGCGGGTGTGCCGGTCGAAGATGCCGCGCCGGTTCACCCAGGGGCCGAGATTGGTCGAGACCGTCACATCCGGGCTGGTGGTCATGATGTGGGCGCCGAGTTCCTTCAGCTCCCCCTGGCCGCGGCCGATTTCGGCCAGAATGTCGCCGAAGCCGCCCTGGGTGGACATTTTCCGGCCCGCGATCTTCGGCATCGGCAGTGTGGCGGGGACCGGAATGACCGGCGCGGACAGGCGGCGTCCCTCGGGCGTGAGTTTCGCGGCGAACGGGGTGGCGGCGAGGAAATCGCGGAACTGCGTTTCCGAGATGTCGAGACCTTCGAGCAAATCCCATTCGTGGCCGGGACGGATGCCCATGTCCACGCGGAACTGTTCCATTTGTTCCTTGGTCATCAGGCCCGCGTGGTTGTCCTTGTGGCCCGCGAAGGGCAGTCCCATGCCCTTGATCGTGTAGGCGATGAAGCAGGTCGGCTGGTCGCCCAATGCCTCGGCGGCGCGGAACTGTTCCATCAGGGTTTCGATGTCGTGGCCGCCGAGATTGGTCATCAGCGCGCCGAGTTCCTCATCGTTCCGCTCGTCGATGATGGCGCGGGCGCGGGAGCGGCCAAGATCGGCCAGCAACACCTGGCGCCATGCGGCGCCGCCCTGGAAAGTCAGCGCGGAATAGAGGCTGTTGGGGCAATCGTCGATCCAGCGGCGCAGATCCTCGCCCCCCTCGCGCGCGAAGGCGGCTTCCAGGTTGCGGCCGAACTTGATGGTGACGCAGTTCCAGCCCATGTCGCGGAACAGCCCCTCGATGCGGCCGAACAGCCGGTCGGGCACCACGCTGTCGAGGCTCTGGCGGTTGTAGTCGATGATCCACCAGAGGTCGCGGACATCGTGTTTCCAGCCCTCCAGCAACGCCTCGTAGATGTTGCCCTCGTCGAGTTCGGCATCCCCGGCAATGGCGATGTGGCGTCCGGGCGGAATGTCGGGGCGGCCCATGCCGTGCAGGCGCACGTAGTCGGCCATCAGGGCGGAGAAGCTGGTCATCGCCACGCCCAGCCCGACCGAGCCGGTGGAGAAATCGATCTCCGCGCCGTCCTTGACCCGGCTGGGATAGGGCTGGATGCCGCCGAACTGGCGCAGTCCCTCCAGCTTGTCCTTTGTCTGGCGTCCCAGCAGGTAGTTGATGGCGTGGAACACCGGGCCCGCGTGCGGTTTGACGGCGATGCGGTCCTGGGGACGGGCGATCTCCATGTAGAGCGCCGTCAGAATGGAGATGCTCGACGCGCAGGAGGCCTGGTGCCCGCCGACCTTGAGCCCGTCGCGGTTGGGCCGGATATGGTTGGCGTTGTGGATCATCCACGACGACAGCCAAAGCAGTTTGCGTTCCATCTGCTTCAGCACGCGGAGCCGGTTCTCGCCCGCCGCGCTGTGAAGGACAGAGGAGATGATCGGCGCGTTCATGGGCATTTCCGTCTGTTGGACGGGGGGAGTGTACGGGATTGGCCAGCGGGGGCCAACCCTGCCATCGGCTGCCTTCAGGACAATCGTTTGAGGGAAGACAGTCAGGGCTTTGCCCCAACACCCCACCAGGAGGCGCTGCCTCCTGGACCTCCGCCAAAGGCGAGCCTTTGGAAACCATCCATTGGGAGCACCAGGGGATGGGTCCAGGGGCCAGGCACGTCATGCGAAGCATGCCAAAGGCAGGGCGCGGGCTGCGGGGCGGCGCCCCGTTCTTGCTTCTTTCAGATCATTGCCCTGGGGGAAGGCGTGACGCGATTGACCCCGCCCGTTTCAGGTTTACACTGGCCCGGACGACCGCGCGTCGCCGGATGAAGCGCGCCAGAAGCACGAGGATCAACCATGAAATACAATCGCATATCGGCGGATTGCCATCTCGACATGCCGTGGATGCCGCCCACGCTGTTCACGGAAAACTCATCCCGCGAACTGCGCGAGCGCATGCCCTATGTCACCGACGGGCCGGACGGGCCGCAATGGGTGACCAAAAGCGGCGCCAGTTTCGGCCTGCTGAACGGCGTCGGTCCCGGTGGCGCGAAACTGGTGCCCGGTCAGAACAGGCGCGTGGACATCATGGCGGAAACGGGAATGTTCGCCGACGGCAAGAAAGGCATCCAGCGCGTCAGCGACCCGCACATGCGCATCAAGGAAATGGACCGCGACGGCGTCGATGCCGAAGTGATCTTCGGCATCCTGGGCGGCGCCTCCAAGATGCAGGACATCGAAGCCGCCAACCACATGCTGGAAATCTACAACACCTGGCTGGTGGATTTTTGCAGCCA
>JAYVCG010000176.1:0-7687 GCA_043750075.1 Acetobacteraceae bacterium
CCCGCGAACACCGCCGTTCGCTTTTTTGGCAATCTGTGACAAATCCGACTCGGTCAACCGATCCGAACGGAGTCGCCATTTCCGGCGAGGTGTACTAGCACAAGCGAAAGCACCGGCTTTCAAAGTTCTCACACCCTGGCGAACGCGCGGGAAGCCGCCGAGGCGCTGCTCAGACTCGCCGGGATCTGACGCCAATCTGAAGGAGCGATACCGATGAGTCTTTATGGTGAATTTCTTAACAACACAGACCGGCCGATTCATAAGTCCCTGAATTATTTCCCCGCTTATGAGCGCCATTTCAGCCGTTATGTTAACTTACCCATAACGATGATCGAGATCGGCACCGGCGGCGGAGGTTCCTCGCAGATGTGGCGCCGCTATCTCGGCTCTCTCGCGCGCATCGTGAGTCTGGACATCCGCCCGGAATGCAAGGCGTTTGAAGACGCGCAGGTCAGTGTCCGCATTGGCGATCAATCGGACAAGGGATTCCTGCAATCGGTACTCGATGAATTCGGGCCGCCGGACATCGTCCTGGACGATGGCAGTCATGTCATGCAGCATGTCGTGGCCACGTTCGCTTACCTGTACCCGCGTATCGCGCGGAACGGAACCTACATGGTCGAGGACATGCACACGGCGTACTGGGAAGAATACGGCGGCGGTCTTGGCCGTGAGGGTACTTTCATCGAAATTTGCAAGGGGTTGATCGATGAACTGAACGCCGACCACACGCGTGGCGCCATGCCTCCGACCACGTTCGGCACGCAGACCGTTTCCATGCATTTCTACGACAGCATTGTCTGTTTCGAACGCGGAATTACTCCGTCCAAGAGTTCTGTCGTCACGGGCGACACGACGCAACGCACTGGATGATCATCTCTTTGATCACTGTCATGCGCGTCACTGTCCTGACCGCCCGGTGATCACCAGCGGCGGCGGCGCGCGGGTCAAAATACTCGCGATGGGCGTGGTGACGTGGCGGCCGCCACGGCGGCGCGCCCGCCGCCACGTCAGACATTGCCAGACCTGAGCAGCAAAGAGAAGCATGTTACCCAGAGCGCAAGGCGCACATCCTGGACGTGCTGCGGCGCGACCATCGCGTGGTGGCGAAGACGCTCAGCCAGGAACTGGGCTTGTCCGAGGACACGATCCGGCGCGATCTGCGCGAGCTGGCGGGGGAGGGGTTGCTGCAACGGGTGCATGGCGGGGCGTTGCCCGCCTCGCCGGCCGTGGTGGATTTCGTCAGGCGGCGCCTGATCGCCTCCGCCGGGAAGGAGGCGATCGGCCGCGCCGCTGCCCGCATGGTGCGTCCGGGCCAGATCGTGTTCCTGGATGGGGGCACGACCACGCTGGAACTCGCACGGCATCTGGCGCCTGGTCTGAAAGCCCTGGCCGTGACCCACAGCCCAGGGGTGGCGGTGGAACTGGCGGGACATCCGGGTGTGGAAGTGGAGCTGATCGGCGGGAGGCTGTTCAAACACTCGGTCGTCACCATGGGCGCGGCGGCGATGGAGGCCATCGCGCGGGTCCGGGCCGATCTTTATTTCATGGGCATCACCGGCGCACATCCTGATCTGGGCTTTACCACCGGCGATTCCGAGGAAGCGGCGATGAAACGCGCTCTGAACCGGCAAGCCGCCGAAACGGTGGTGCTGGCCTCACGCGAAAAACTCGGCGCGGTCTCGCCTTTCGGCGTCATTCCGTTGTCTGGCGCCGATACGCTGATCGTCGAGAAAGATTCACCGGAGGAACTGATCGCGCCTTACCGTGAACGTGGTCTCACGGTGATCATGGCGTGAAAGCAGATTTCATCTGACCCCGCTCCCCCGGCCGGGGAAATCGTTTCCGTGTTTCGCCCCATGATCGCACGCGGACCATCTTGCCTTCATTCCTTATGGCCGGCGTTCATCATTTTCAAAAAACCGGCCGTGGACCAGGCCCGGTTTCACACCCTTGGCATCACCTGACGCGCGAAATCCTCCGCCAGCCGCCATTTGGCATCGGTGCCGATGGCGAAGACCAGTTCCTCCAGCCCATCCCGTTCCAGGGCGCGGATGCGTTCCACGAGTTCATCGGCGGTGCCGATCAGGCAGGTATCGCGGATCAGTTGCTCGTCGATCAGCGCCGCCTCGCCCTCATGCAGTCCGGTGTAATGCCGTTCATGCGTGCGGAAATGCCGGTGTTCCGGCGGGGTTTGTTCCACCAGCTTGCAATACGGCTCCCAGATGCGTTGCAGGAACGGCGGCGGCGCGATCCCGGTCTCCCGCACCGTGTCGTAAAAGTAATAAACGCTGGCCATCACATTGGGACCGATCGCGGCCTTCACCCGGTCCGAATCCACCGCCTCGTTCTTCTCCAGCACGAACACGCTGCTGAGCGAGGCATTGCGGAACCCATCCAATGTGCGGTTCGCCCGCGCCGCCCCCTGCCGCGCATGCGCCAGAGCCTGTGATACCGGCACGCCGCGCGGCGGGATGGCGAAGATGATGCCATCGCCGTGCTCCCCCGCCAGCGCCATCGCGCGCGGGCCAAAGCCGGAGATGTACAAGGGGATCGGCGGGTCGAGCCGCATCCCGCGATCCTCCCGGTGCAGCAGTTTCACCGGCTTCGTCACGCCGCCGAACGTGTAATCAACCGTCTCGCCACGCAGCAGCGCGGCGAGCACCCGCAGATATTCGGAATACTCCGCCATCTTCATGGGTTTCTGCCCCATGGTCCGCATCGCGGTGTTGCCCGTGCCCATGCCCAGAAACACCCGGCCAGGGGCGAGGGCGTTGAGCGTGGCCATGGCGGCGGCCTGCACCGGGGCGATGCGCGTGCCGCAGATCGCCGTGCCCGGACCGATGCGCAACCGTGTCGTTTGCCGTGCCGCCAGCGCCAGCACCGCGTAACAATCGGAGAACAGCATCTGGCTGTCCGCGACCCAGACGGAGGAATATCCCAAAGCCTCGGCGTGGTTGAAAAAGCCAATCTCCGTCGCGTCGCCCATCAGGCAAAAGCCGAATTGCATCCGTGTTTCCTCCGTCTCCAGCGGGAGTATAGCCGTCCGCTGATTGTCTGCCATCGTTGCTCCAACCCCGCGTCTGGTGGGGAAGGAGGAAGCACAGGGACACCGGCATCACGCATCCTGGCGCGGGACGCCGTTTCGCCTTGGGCGCGCTCGCCGCCCATGCAAAGGCCGAGCCGATCAAAATCGGTTTCGCCAAGGCGATGACCGGCGGTCTCGCCGCCATCGGCAGGTCCGGCATCCTGGCGACCCAACTCTGGGCTGAGGGGATCAACGCCCGCGGCGGTCTGTTGGGCCGCCCCATATAGCGCATGTGGGGTGCTGCCTCCTTGGACCTCCGTCAAAGGCTCGCCTTTGGAAACCATCCCCTGGGGGGGTATGGGCATGACGCGGAAGGCACTTGATGCCTATCCTCCCGCCATCAGGGAGGACACCATCATGCCGGTCGATCCACAAATCCAGGCGCTGCTCGATCTACGGGCGAAATTGCCGCCCTTGCACACGCTCTCGGTCGCCGACGCGCGCGTGCAAATGGCGGCGCGGGACATTCCCGGCCTGCGCAAGCCGGAGGTCGCGTCCGTGGTCAACCGCGACATGCAAGGGCCGGGCGGATCGCTGCCGTTGCGGATCTACACGCCGCATGGCGAGGGGCCGTTCCCGCTGATGGTGTTCTTCCATGGCAGCGGTTTCGTGGTGTGCAGCCTCGACACGCACGACGCCATGTGCCGCAATCTGTGCGACGGCACGGGCTGCGTCGTCGTTTCCGTGGATTACCGCCTGGCGCCCGAGCATAAATTCCCCGCGGCGTCCGAGGATTGCCTCGCCGCGACGCGGTGGGTGGCGGCCAATGCCGGGGCATTGAACGGGGATATGGGGAAAATCATGGTCGCGGGGGACAGCGCGGGCGGCAACCTCGCCGCCGTGACGGCTTTGCGTATCCGCGATGAGGGCGGGCCGAAGCTGATCGGGCAGATGCTGATCTATCCGGTGACGGACTATCACCAGCCAGGCACGCCTTCGATGGCGGAAAACGCCAAGGGTTACGGCCTGACCCGCCAGGGCATGGCCTGGTTCTGGAATCATTACGTGCGTTCGCCCGGCGATGGGGTGCATCCGCACGCCTCCCCGCTGCGCGCGGCGACCCTGGCCGGACTGCCGCCCGCGCTGGTGGCGACGGCGCAGTATGACCCGTTGCGCGACGAGGGGGAATACTATGCCGAGGCGCTACGAAAGGCCGGTGTCCCGGTCGAGATGAAACGCTGGGACGGCATGAACCACGGGTTCTTCTTCTTCCCCGGCCTTGTCGACAAGGCCGGGGAAGCCATGGACGCCGCCTGCGACTGGGCGCGGCGTATAATTGCTAAATCGTTATAAAACCCTTGAGTGCCCGTCCAAACAGCCCGCATGCGCTGAAAGCGCCGGAAGGCTCTCACCACGGAGATCGCGGAGGACCACGGAGAAAGAAAACACCGCGCGCCACGCGCGCCGGACTGTGCCATGGCGTTGGGGTGGCGCGAGGAAATCTCCGTGCCCCTCCGTGGTTCTCCGTGCTCTCCGTGGTGAGAGCCTTCCCGCCGCCTGGACACAGGCGGACTTTCCAGACAAGCACTGAAACATCTCCCGCGCGCCCTGCCTTCCGGCGCGCGGGGAAACGAGATCATTCAGCGATAATAATAACCACGGCGCGCGTAGCCACGCCGTACATGGCCGCGCCGCCCCACGTAAACGGGCCGCCGGTAATAGCCGCGCCGGTAGTAACCGGGACGTCCCACCACCACCAGCGGCTCCGGGGCCACAAAGGGCGGCGCGAAGGCTACCGGCCGCGCCGGTTCGACGGGGACCACGCACCCCATCAGAGGCAACAGGCAACCAAGTCCGACGATGCCCTTCAGGATCAAACGCTTCATGGAATTAACCTCCTGTTAACGATTCCGTGATGCTGGATATTGGTAAAAGAGCGCGCAATACCAGAGCCACGGTCCCAATTCCGTCAAATGTGATCGAAAACCGCTCCGCGGAGAGGCACCGCCTGGTTCATCCGCGCGGCATGCCAGGAGGCGAGACGCGCATGGGTGTGGAGGCGGCCAACACCGCGGCCCGCGCCAGCCGCGCGCCGGTCCCGTCAACCCGCCCTCACCTTGCCACCCGAGGCTCCGCCGCGATACGTCATGAGGCAACACAGAAGGGGTCCACATGAATCTGTTCACTCTCACCGGCAAGGTCGCCATCGTGACGGGGGGCAATGGCGGCATCGGACTGGGCATGGCCGAGGGACTCGCCTCCTGCGGCGCCAGTATCGTCATCTCCGGCCGCGACGCCGATAAAGCCGTCTCCGCCCTGGCCGCCTTGCGCGCGCACGGCGTCAAGGCCGAGTTCATCGCCGCCGACGTGACAAAGAAAGCCGAATGCGCGGCGCTGATCGGCGGCACGGAAAAACTGTTCGGCCGGGTGGACATTCTGATCAACAACGCGGGCACCTCCATCCGCAAGATGCCGCAGGACTTCACCGAAGAAGAATGGCACCACGTCATGGACACCAACCTGACCAGCGCCTTCCTCTGCTCCCAGGCCGCCTACCACGCGATGAAGAAGGCGGGCGGCGGCAAGATGATCAACATCGGCTCGATGATGTCGCTGTTCGGCGCGCCCTACGCCACCCCCTACGCCAGTTCCAAAGGCGGCATCGTCCAGATGACCCGCGCCCTCGCCACCGCCTGGGCTCCGGACAACATCCAGGTCAACGCGGTGCTGCCGGGCTGGATCGACACCGATTTGACCAGACGCGCCCGCCAGCAGGTGACCGGTTTGCAGGAAAGCGTCCAGAAACGCACGCCCGAGGGCCGCTGGGGCACCCCGCGCGACATGTCCGGCGTGGCGGCGTTCCTGGCCTCCCCCGCGTCGGATTTCGTGACGGGGACGGCGATCCCGGTGGATGGCGGGTTCTCGATCGCGATGTGAGGCGGGCAGTGGGCTGATCCCGCCTATGGTTTTTCCGCATCACTCAGGATTTCGGTGAGGCGATTTACAAAACGAGCGGCGGTTTCAATGGCCGCCGCGGCTTTTTCATGGGGAACGATGGCGTCCGGTCCAAGCTCGTAATCGCAGATCGCCTTCAGATTATAAGCCTGAGGCAAGAACCGTCGCAGTTCGTCATCAATACGCGACTCACGCATGGCGAGTCGCGCGAATTCCCTGTGTGCCCCACTATGGGTCTTGGCAATCCTCCCCGTGCGTTCGGAGATGAACGCCTCCGCCGCCTGATAACTCGCGAGGTAAGCGGCGCGGCCCGCGTCCTCCGTCAGATTGATCCCCAACATGGCGCGCGCGTGTTCAAGGATGAGGACGGCCTTGGCGAGATACCGTTCCGCCTCCGGGGTCACAGGAGGATGCCCTCGCGGCGGATCTCACGCATCAGCGGCGTTCTTTCCTGATCCGCGCCGGAACGGTAGGGCATCGCGTGAATGAATTCACCATCCCCGTACAAGATGTCCGTGACGACAAGGGCGAGGCGATCCATTTCCTCCCATCTGTCATGCATGCCATGCAGGAAAACGGCCACGTCGTAATCCGAGTCCGCGCGCGCGTCGCCACGCGCCCGTGATCCGAACAGCACCACGCGGTCGAGGCGATCCCCATAGAGCGCGTCCAGCGCCTTGCGGAACCGGACGAGAATGGGATCGGCAATGACGGCACGCGCGGGCGTTTCAATATCCCTCGTCTCAACCATCCAGGAACGCCGCCACCGCCGGATTGTCCCGGATCCGCGCCAGTTCCTCCGCCGTGGGCAGCACGGGACGGTCGCGTTTGACGTTGACCATGCACAGGAAGCCGAACGGCTCGCCCGCGCTGGCGCGGAACTGGTGCCAGGTCCAGGCGGGGATGGTCACGAGGTCGAATTGTTTCACCTGCCGCACGTCCGCGCCCACCATGCACTGGCCCGAGCCGCGCAGGATCATCACGGCATGCGCGTGCTCGTGGCGTTCGAGGGTGGAGTGCCCATGCGCGTCCATCTCGAAATACCGCAGCTCGCAGGCCAGCGCGTCGTCGTGGAACAGCACCTGGCGGGAGATGTCCTTGAACAGAGCCTCACCGTCCTGCTTGTAGGGTTGATGGGCGACACCCTTCCAGCGGAACGTGTCCGCCACGGGACGGAAGGCGGGTTGTTGTTCACTGTCCATGGGAAACCTCTCCGTGGTGGGCGACGGCGCGCGCGAAGGCGGCGGATTCCGCGGTGATGCGGTCCCGCGCCAGCAGCAGGTTGCCGCCTATCAACAACATGGTGTCGGGGCTGTAGAAATCGAGCAACGCGGGCACGCGGTCCAGCGTGATCCCGCCCGCGGGCACGGCCAGCGCGGGACGGGCGTTGTCCGCCAGCACACGGCAGGTCTCGGGCGAATAGCCGAACCGCCCGCCATACGTGGGAAAGATCACCGCCCCGGCGCCAAGGGCCGGGAACAGCTTGCCGATCAGCAGTTCGGGCGCGATGCGCGCGGCGCCGCCCATGGCCGGATGCGCGAAGAACACCATCTCCGGAAACGCCCGCGTCAGGGCCAGAACGTTGGAGAACCCGGCGATCATCGGCGCCACCATCGCGCAATCCAACCCGCACTCTCGCGCCACCCCCGCCTGGGCGCGCATCCGGTCGAGATCGCCGCTCAGACTGGGAATGTAACGGGTCGG
>JAYVCG010000177.1:0-5071 GCA_043750075.1 Acetobacteraceae bacterium
ATCCTGTG
This sequence comes from Acetobacteraceae bacterium, assembly GCA_043750075.1. GTDB lineage: Bacteria > Pseudomonadota > Alphaproteobacteria > Acetobacterales > Acetobacteraceae > Rhodopila. Next base: position 9 of record JAYVCG010000177.1, read on the forward strand.
TTCCAGGGTGATGGAATTGGTTGCGTGCTCGCGGCGCATGGCGTGGTGCTGCTGGCGCTCGTGGCGCATTTCGCCGCCTATGTATCCTACGCGCTGGCGGCGATCCGGTATCCGTTCGCACTGGATTATGGAGAGGGCATCGTCTGGCAACAGGCGCTGCTCATTCCCGGCGAGCAGATGTATGGCGACATCACGCGCTTTCCGTTTCTCGTGTTTCATTACCCGCCGGTGTATCATCTGGTGACGCGTGCCGCGGCGGTGTTGAACGGCGACATGCCTTGAAAGTCGGTGAATCACTCGGCGATTCGCCGCATGCCCCAGAACTCGCGGCAGTCCCGTTCCTGGCCTCTGTGCCGCGGCGGACAATACAGGGCAGGCAGGCTCCGGCCCTACCTCTCCGTGACCGGTGGCAGATGCACTGTACGTTCCCCATGCTCCTCGGTGCGGGGATAAGCAGTCTTGAGGGCACGGGTCACTCCCGCCGTGTAGCGGTCGTCCTTCTCCCTCGTGATCACGAACTCGAAGAAGTGAGACTCGATGAGATCGATGATCAGCCGCTCGTCCCAGCGTCCGGTGCTCGCCAGCTCGGTGAAAATGGCCGGCTCCCAGGGCACCTCCTTTCCGGCCCTCATCAACAGGACCATATCCTCTGAGAGAACGGGCCTGGGGGCGTCCCTGATGCGAGTGACCAAATCGTCCAATTGCCGCAATTGAGCCGCGTCGGTGGCTCCGGTATCATGGGAGGCCGGCAGGACCCGCATTTGCGCCAGCATGAACAAGGGCACCAGGCAGCCGGCCACGATCGTCCATCGGTCGGCGCCACGCCCGGCCATCGCCAATTCCCGCCGCACCAAGGCCGCGAAAAGCATGCCGATCAGAACGCTCAGAATTCCCATCCATTCGATGAAGTAGTTCAATCCACCGCCCGCCTTCCCGAGGGTAATCAGAGAGCAGGTCGACAGCCCCAGATAAACCGTCAGAATGGCCATGATCCGGACGCCCTCGCTGGCGGCCAGATCGGCGCGGAACGACGCCAGGGATTTCCAGTTGCCTCGCCGGGACAATTGCCGCCACGAATGGACCAGGGACAGGAACGCCAGTCCCACGAAGATGAATTGCGGCGACTGCCCGGTGATTTGCCGCGCCGCGAGGCGCAGGCTGAAGCGGTTGATGTTGTAAAGCACCAGATGCCGCAGAAATCCGCCGTCCGTGATCGCGTTCATGACCGCGAGCGCGGCGCAGCTCAGAAGCAGGCCAAAACAGCACACCCTTACCGTCCGCCCAGGGTTGATCAGACACAGAATGGCCATGGTGGCCAGGGGTGCGATGATGGCGGTCTGCTTGGTGAAGGCCGCGAGCACGAACAGGAGCATGGCGGCATAAAGGGGCCAGGCACGGGTCACCCCCTTCAGGGCGCACCAGACGCCGAGGAAGCTCAAGGCGATCGCTGGCATGTCCGATCGCATCAGCGGGGACATCACGACCACCGGGTAGAAGCAGAAGAAGGTCAGGCCCGCGACGGCGGCACCGCCGCAACCCGCGAGCCGCCCGGCTTCCCGCCGGGTCATGCGAAAGGTCAGCAAGGCCGCCACGGCGCCGATCACAAGCGTGGCGAGCAGCGAAACGGCTCGTCCGGCGGCGAGAGGATCCAGCCCCAGTTCCGCCAGGCCGCGAACGACGAGATGGTAGACCGGCGGGTAGTGGAACACGATGAACGGGAAATGGGTGATGTCCCCGTACATCCGCGGCCCCGGTATCAGCATGGCCTGTTGCCAGACAATGCCCTCGGGCTCGAACAGTTCGTAGGGGTAGTTCACGGCGGAGATCGCGTAGCGGAGGTAGACGGCGAAGTGGGCCGTCAGCGCCGAGAGTGTGGCTGTGTTCAGCGCAAGGAACAGAATTCCGGCCGAGATGCCCACCGCGGTTCCCGGCGCCACCAGCCGACGCGAAATCATCATTTCCGGGGATTGGGCCATTGGCTCGACTCCAAGGGTATTTCGCACGGGGACGGGTTGGACCGTCATCGCGTTGCCGGCACCGGCGCTCACCGCCTCGGCTTGGCGCTGAGCAGCATCTGCTTGCCGAGGGGCTCGATCGGGGACGCCAGATACGCACCGATCAGCCACGGCGATACCGGCAGGTGCGGCTTGACGGTCAATGGCAGGAAACGCGGTGCGACGCTCAGGACATCGTAGCCTTTCGCGGTCAGGAAATCCGCCAGGCTGATATGGAAGTAGATGGCGACGCCGAAACAGAAGGTGAGAATGCCGTGGAGCAGCAATGGAACACCCCGGATGGTTGCCAGGTTGCGTTCAAAAGGCACCCGTCGCGACAGCGTCGTGATCGAGATGTGATTCATGGCCTGCTCCACGCCGCGAGAGGGACAAAAACGAATTTGCCAGAACCTTTCATGGCGTGCCCCGTGCGGATGAAGTTCGTACCGAGCGCCATGATGCATGCAGCGGGGTTTCATCGAGATTGCAGGTGCGAAGCCACAGACGGCCTGGGCCGCGCGGGGTCGAGTGGCTTTAGCGCGATGCCTATCCTGTGTTCCAGGGTGATGGAATTGGTTTCATGCGACCAAGGTTCCGACGAGGGTGCCGAGGAGAGTTTTGCCCCGTTTTCGTGCATTGTGGATGAATTGGAAGAAGCCGGGATAGAAGAGAAGCTTCTGCTGGGAAATCCCCCCGGTTCGGCAACAACTCGATCAATCCGGCGGCGGCGCGGGTGGCGGCGGAATAATACCAGCCGCCCCTTGGACTAACCCATCCCCGTCATCCCCCGGCCGGGCGCGGGATGACGGACAAGGGGTTGAAGCGGGCGAAATCCACCTCAACCCGCCCGCGAAACGCCCTGGTCCATCAGCCAGACCGGGTCTTTCAAACGCGCCACCATCTTCTGATGCGCGGCCATGTCCACCTCCAGCGGCACGATCCTCCGCCCGGTACGCGGACCGGAATGCACGTAAACCGCGACCGGCGCGGTGGACCCTTCCGTCGCCAGACCCAGACCGCGCTGACGCCCGCCGGTCAGTTCCACATAGACTTCCGCGAGCAGCTTGCAATCGAGCAACGCGTTGTGCGTCGTGCGCTGCGACAGGTCGATGGAAAACCGGCGGCACAGCGCGTCGAGACTGTTGGGCATCCCCGGAAACCGCGTCTTGGCCAGCACCAGCGTATCGACCATGCGTTCGGACACCAGGGGCGGCCGGGTCTGACGGGCGAGTTCCGCGTTCACGAAACGAAAATCGAAGGGCGCGTTATGGGCGATCAACCGGCCCTCGCCAAAGAATTCCAGCAGCGCCGAGGCAATCTCGGCGAATTTCGGTTTTCCCGCCACGTCGGCGGCGCGCATCCCGTGGACACGGCTGGCTTCTTCCGGGATGTCGCGCTCGGGGTCGATCACGGCGTGGAAAAACTGCCCCGTGGGCAGATCGTTGATGAGTTCCAGCGCCGCGACCTCGATCACCCGGTCGCCGGTGGCGGGATCGAGGCCCGTGGTTTCCGTGTCGAACAAAACAGCGCGGCTCATGCCAGTAACTCCAGGATCAGACGGCGCATTTGCTGGTTGGTTTTGTACCGCGACAGACCGGTGCGCACGATGATGTCAGCGCGTTTGCGCTTTTCCACATCCGGCATCTGCCGCGCGATGATCGCCCTGACATCCGCCTCGCTCATCCCCCCTCCCCCTGGGCGGCGGCGCTGCCGGACACGGTGAATTTGCACGGAACGCGGCGCCGAGACGACAACGATCTTATGCACCTTCCGCTCACGCCCGGTTTCGAAGAGCAGCGGAATGTCCAGCACGGCCGCGCGTTTGCGGGCGCGGCGGGCGGCGGCGAGGAACAGCGCCTCCTCCTCCCATACCATGGGATGCAGGATGCGTTCGAGTTGTTTGATCGCCGCGCCATTGCCGATCACGGCGGCCCGCAGCGCGTTGCGATCGACGGCGCCGTTCTTGATGGTGCCGGGGAACGCCGCCTCGATCGGTTTGATGGCGCGGCCGCCCTTGGACTGCACCTTATGTACCGCGGCGTCGGCGTCGAAGACCGGAATGCGGGCGCGGGTGAAGGCGCGGGCGGCGGTGGATTTGCCCATGCCGATGCCGCCGGTGAGACCAATGATCTTCATGGTGCCTCCGGGCTTTTTGGCAACAGGTCCGCGGCGACGAAGCGGCGCAGAGCCCCATCGACCGTGGGTTCCACGCCGAACCAGCGGTGAAACCCCGGTATGCCCTGATACAACAGCATCCCCAGTCCTTCCACGGGTGTGAGGCCGTGGGCTTTGGCGTCGCGCAGCAGGGGGGTTTCCAGGGGGACGTAGACGATGTCGGCGATTGCCGTGCCCGGCGCGGCGCGGGACAGGTCGAGGGTCAGGCTTTCCTTGTTCTCCATGCCCAGGGCCGTGGTGTTGATCACCAGGGCATGATCGGCGACCGCTTCGGATCGCTGGTGCCAGGGCACGATTCTCAGGCCGGGCAGATCGTGGACGAGCTGTTCGGCGCGGGAAGCGGTGCGGTTGGAAACGGTGACGGCCACGCCCTCGGCGAGCAGTGCCGCCGCGATGGCGCGTGCTCCGCCGCCCGCGCCCAGGATGAGGGCGGGACCGGCGTGGGGGTTGACGGTGTGGGCGCGCAGGTTCGCGAGGAAGCCCCATCCGTCGGTGTTCGTGCCGGTGATGGTGCCGTTGGTGAAGGTCAGTGTGTTCACCGCGCCGGCGCGGCGGGCGGTTTCATCGACCACGTCGCAGACCGCGAACGCCGCGACTTTATGGGGGATGGTGACGTTCGCGCCCGCGAATCCGGCATGCATCAGGCCGCGCACGGCTTCACGGAAATGTTCGGGGGGGATGGGCAAGGGGATGTAGGCGCCGTCGATGCCATGTTTTTCCAGCCAATGGCCATGCAGGCGCGGAGAGCGCGAGTGGCTGACCGGCCAGCCAATGATCCCGGCGATTCGGGCGTGCCCTGTGAGAATTGTCATCCGCGCAGCATTCCTTTTCGGCGGGGGAAGATCAACCGTACTGGGTCAGAACCCTGGGCTCCGCCCTGAAGCCCGTCAGGAG
>JAYVCG010000178.1:0-4596 GCA_043750075.1 Acetobacteraceae bacterium
GCTGGCCAGCGCCCCCGTTTCATTGTCCGCGATCACGCTGATCCGCGCGGTATGGGCATGGCCCTTGCCGTCCGGACCGCCCTTGCCGATGGCCTCATAATTCCAGTCCACATCGATGAAGCGTTCGGGGGTGGCGGCGAAGCCGGTCAGGGTCTGGCACTCGCGGCCATGGATGGTGACGCCTTTGCCGGTGGTCACGATGCCCACGATGTCGTCGCCCGGCACCGGGTGGCAGCACCCGGCGAAGGAATAGGCCATGCCCGGCACCAGCCCGGTGACCGGCATGTCGTTGGACAGGCGTGACGGCGCCCGTCCCGCGCGCGGCAGCAAAGGCGCCATCATCGGCGTCGCGTGGTTCTGCCGCAGTTCGGGGTATGCGGCATGCACCACGTCCTTGGGACCGGTGTTGCCGTTGCCCACCGCGATGTAGAGATCGTCGATCGCGGTGAATTTCAGCGTCTTCAGCACCGGCTCCAGGGTCTTCTCCGACCCATCGACGCCCGCCTGACGGAACGCCTTGGTCAGTTCGGCGCGGCCCGCGGCGCGGGATTGCTCGCGCTGTTCCTGATGGATGAAGCGGCGGATGCGCGCGCGCGCCTTGCCGGTGACGACGAAGCGTTCCCATTGCGGCGAGGGCGTGTTGCCGCGCGCGGTCATGATCTCGACCTGATCGCCATTCTGCAACTGGTGGCGCAGCGGCAGCAGACGTCCGTTCACCTTGGCGCCGACACAGGTATCGCCGACCTGGCTGTGGACCGCGTAGGCGAAATCCACTGGCGTCGCGCCGCGCGGCAACTGAATCAGTTGTCCTTTTGGCGTGAAGCAGAACACCTGATCCTCGTAGAGTTCGAGCTTGGTGTTTTCGAGGAACTCATCCGGCGCCGACGAATCCTCCAGGATTTCCAGCAGATCCTGCACCCAGCGGAATTTTTGCACGTCCTTGGTGACGGCGCGCGCGTCAGGCGCCTTGTACACCCAGTGCGAGGCGACGCCGTTCTCGGCGATGTCGTTCATGTCGCCAGTGCGGATCTGAATTTCGATTTTCTGGTTGCGCGGCTCACGCAGCGTGACGCCGGTGTGCAGGCTTTGATAACCGTTGGATTTGGGCGTCGAGATGTAATCCTTGAACCGCCCGGCAATCACCGGATAAGCGGAATGGATGGCGCCGAGGGCGGCGTAGCAATCGCCCTTGGTGCGGACGACAACCCGGAAAGCCATGATGTCGGACAGTTGCTCGAACGCGACGTTGCGGCGGTGCATCTTCTCCCAGATCGACCAGGGCGATTTTTCACGGCCCTGGACTTCGACGGCCTCCACTCCGGCTTCGCGGCAAATTCTGGCCAGTTCCTCGCGCATGTCGTCGATCACGTCGGCGCCCTGGCCGCGCAGGAAGTTGAGCCGCGCCTGGATGGTGGCGTAGGCTTCGGGGTCGAGCTGCATGAAAGCCAGGGTCTGCAACTCGGACTTCATCTGATCCATGCCGATCCGCTCGGCGAGCGGGGCGTAGATTTCCATCGTCTCGCGGCCGATGCGTTTGCGCCGTTCCGGATCGCGCACGTAATGCAATGTCCGCATGTTGTGCAGCCGGTCCGCCAGCTTGACCAGCAGCACGCGGATGTCGCGGCTCATGGCCAGCACGAGTTTGCGAAAGTTCTCCGCCTGTTTGGTGCGGTCCGATTGCAGTTCCAGCCGGGTCAGCTTGGTGACGCCGTCCACGAGCCCGGCGATTTCCTTGCCGAAGCGTGCCTCGATCTCCACCAGCTTGACCGGAGTGTCCTCGATCACGTCATGCAGCAGACCGGTGGCGATGGAGGCGGTGTCGAGCCGGTAGCCCGCCAGGATGTCGGCGACGGCGACAGGATGGCTGAAATAGGGATCACCGTTGTCGCGCCGCTGGGTGCCATGCGCCTGCATGGCCATGACATAGGCGGCGTCGATCAGCCGTGTGTCGGCTTTCGGGTCATAGGCGTGGATTTTCTCGGTCAGTTCGAACTGCCGGATGATCGCCAGTTTGGCGCGTTTCGGTTCAGGGGTTTCGGTGTTCACCCCATCGGGGGGGGCGTGAACGGGCATGGGCCGGACGGGCCCGAACGCCTCGCCCCTCCCCTGCCCGTTCGTCATGGCCCGTTTGTCATAAGCGGCTACCGCGCGGCCCGGCCGCCAAGTTCCGCCTCGATGGCCGCTTCCACGTCCTCCGGGGACAGGGTTTCGATTTCTTCTTCCAGTATCGCGGTTTCCTCGTCGGCGCTGACGTCCTGCAGACCAAAGATATTCTGGTCGGTCGGGATGAGGTCGAGCACTTCCTCGTCCGCCGGTTCCGGTTCCGGGGAACGGGAGAGGGAGCGGATCAGGTCTTGTTCGATACGGCCGAGTTCGATGGTTTCCTCGGCGATTTCGCGCAGCGCGACGACGGGATTCTTGTCGTTGTCGCGATCGATGGTGAGTTCTTCCCCGCGGCTCAGGTTGCGGGCGCGCTGGGAGGCGAGCAGCACCAGTTCAAACCGGTTGGGGACTTTTTGGACGCAATCTTCGACGGTGACGCGCGCCATGCGCTCAACCTCCGGTCAGGGAATGGGGCGAATGGGTCAGGTAGCGTGGGGTGGGAGGAAATGCAAGGGTCAATGTGGAAAGTCAGCAAGGCCTGGGCTCCGCCCCGCGCCCCGCGTCATGCCCTTGGCATGTTTCGCATGACGTGCCGGGCCCCTGGACCCCATCCCCTGGTGACTCCCATGGATGGGGTCCAGGGGCCATCGTCCCTGGCGGCCGGACAGTTCACCCCCCCTTGAACTGCCCCTTGCGCTTTTCCACGAACGCCCGCCGCGCCTCCTTCGCATCATCGGAATGCTGCAAGATCGGACTCGCGTTGGAGGTCAACGCCATGGTGTTCTCCAGCGTGGTGTCCACCGCCGTCCGCATGATCCGCTTGCTGACCCACTGCACCAGCGGCGGAATGCTCATCATCCGGGCGCACAACGCGCGGGTGGTCTCCTCCAGCTTCTCCGACGCCACGAGATGGTTCAGCATCCCCCACTGATACGCCCGCTCCGCGTCCACCTCCCCCGTGTAGACGAACTCCAGCGCCCGCCCGAGACCCACCATCTTCGGCAGATAATACGATCCGCCATTCTCGATGATCTGCCCGGCGTTGTGATACCCGATGAACCGGGTCCGCTCGCACCCCACGCGAATGTCGCAATGCAGCGCCATGTCCATGCCCGAGCCCACCGCCGCGCCATTGATCATCGCGACCGTCGGCTTGCGGATCAGCGAGATGTCGCGGTGCAGATCGGTGAAGCCGTGGTAGAAATGCTGGCGCGTGCCGTCCAGCCCCTCATGCGGGCTGCGATTGCCGGGGAAATTGTCGCCGGTGATGTCCGCCGAGGCGCTCGATCCCAGGTTGGCGCCGGAGCAGAACGCGCGCCCCATGCCGGTCAGCACGATCACGCGCACGTTGGGATCGTCGTCGCCCGCGCGCATGTACTCGCCAACCTTGGCGACGGTGCCGTTTGCCTCGGCGGTGCCGACCAGGGCGTTCATCCGCTCCGGGCGGTTGAATTTGATCCAAAGAATGCCGTTCTCCTCAGGCTCGTACAGCAGATGATCGACCAATTTCGGTCCCATGAATGTTCCCTCCCGCGACGGTTTCGCGACCAATGGCGTTTCGCCGGTCGCGATGTCCGATGTGGACGACGCAGCATAGGACGGCGCTGGCCCCATCGGCAAAGCCGCGTCCCCGGGCAACCGGACGCGTTCCGTGCCAGCCTCGGGCTCGGGCTCGGAACAAAAGGGAGCACGCAATGGAAGCGGGATATCTGGGCGTCGGCAACAAGGGGTCACCCATGGCCGGCAAATTGCCGGATCGCGGGCATGAGCTGACGGCATAGCCGGTAGCGCCCAGCGGCATGGCGTTGAGCCAGCGGTAGATGGTGGTGGTGCGTTGGCCAAGTTTGCAGTTGGTTTGCCGATATTCTTGCAGTTCGGCGCCGCGGAGTTACTCGGCGATGGTCCGATGCGAAGATGGAACCCGCTTGACTTCATCCTCCCAAGCCGGTGAGCCACTTCTCCACCTCGTGCCGCTGGATCTTGCCGGTTGTACTGCGCGGCAACTCGTCAACGCTGATAAAGCGGATTTCCTTGGGGCGCTTGTAGCCGGCCAGACTCCGGCGGCACGCCTCGATCAGGTCAGCTTCGGTCAGCATTTCATCGCGGCGGGCGACGAAGGCCACCGGCACTTCGCCCCAGGTCGCGTCGGCGCGGCGCACCACCACCGCGTCGGCCACCCGAGGATCCCTTAGAAGAACCTGCTCGATCTCAGCGGGATAAATATTCTCGCCGCCGGACTTGATCAGGTACTTAAGCCGGTCAACGAAATCGATCGTGCCATCACGGTTACGTACGAAAACGTCGCCCATGTGGAACCAGCCGCCACGGAAATCATGCGCGTTGGTTTCCGGCGCATTCCAATAACCGCTGAACAAAGTCGGCCCGCGGATGGCAAGTTCGCCCGGCGTGCCATCCGGCACATCGCGATCGTCCGCATCGACCAGGCGGAACACGCAGCTCGCACTCGGCACCTTGGACAGACGGTCAGGGGCG
>JAYVCG010000179.1:0-3498 GCA_043750075.1 Acetobacteraceae bacterium
TATCTACGTGTCCGATGGTTATGGCAATTCCAGGGTGCATAAATACGCGCCCAACGGAAAATTGCTGCTGTCATGGGGCTCCCCTGGCACGCTGCCGGGGGAGTTCAACATCGCGCACAATATTTGTTGCGATACCGATGGCTGGGTCTATGTCGCCGACCGGGAGAATCATCGCGTTCAGGTCTTTGATGGCAACGGCAAATACGAAACGCAATGGAACAACCTGCACCGCCCAAGTGGCCTGTTCATGACCGGCGGCAAATGCCCGTTGTGTTTCATCGGTGAGATCGGACCGCATTTGCCGGTCAATCTCGATCTGCCGAACATTGGGCCGCGCGTCAGCATCCTTGATCTCAAGGGTAACCTGATCGCCCGCGTGCAGGCTGATCCGCCGCGTGGCGGTGGTCCCGGCCAGTTCATCTCTCCGCATGGACTCGCGGTGGATTCACATGGCGACATCTATGTTGGCGAGGTGGCGCGAACCTCCTGGACACGGTCGTTTCCGAATCAACCAAAACCAAAATACATCCGCTGCCTGCAAAAACTGGTCAAGGCCGCCGCATGAGCTTCACGATGGGCATTGATGTCGGCGGCACTTTCACCGACATCGTCGTCACGGACGCAGAGGGCCGGACCGTTATCACCAAGGCGGCGACCACTCCGGCTGATCAGTCCGTTGGCGTGCTGGAAGGCATTACCCAGGCTGCCGGGCTTTTGGGAATGGCGGTGGGGGATTTTCTGGCGGATACGGCGCGGATCGTGCATGGCACGACAGCCGCCACCAACGCGCTGCTGGAAGGCAAGACGGCCAAGGTGGGCCTGTTGACCACCGAGGGGCATCGCGACGTCATCGAAATGCGTGAGGGACTGAAGCCGGAACGATACAATCTCCGTATGACGCCGCCCGTGCCGCTGGTGCCACGGCGGCTGCGGCTGGCGGTGCGTGAGCGGATGCGCCCCGATGGCTCGGTGGCGATCCCGTTGGACAAGGCCTCACTCGACCACGCCATTGAACAGTTGGCGGCGGAGGAGGTGCGCGCGGTCGCGATCTGTTTCCTGCACGCCTGGCGCGACCCCGCGCATGAACAACAGGCCGCCGCCGCCGTGCGCGCGCGTCTGCCCGATGCGTACGTCACCATGTCCTCGGATGTGCTGCCACGCATCAAGGAATTCGAGCGGTTTTCCACGACCGTCGCCAATGCCGCCGTTGGCCCGGTGATTGATACGTATCTGCACCGTCTGCGTGACCGCCTGGCCGAGGCCGGATATGGTGGTGAATTGCTGGTCATTCTGTCACATGGCGGAGTCGCGACCGTGGCGGAGGCGACACGACTCGCCGCCGGAACGGCATTGTCTGGCCCAGCGGGCGGTGTCGCCGCCGCCGTGGCTTTGTCGCGCGCGGGCGTGGCGGACAATCTGATCGCTTTCGACATGGGCGGCACCTCTACTGACATCGCGCTGGTCCGCGAGGGACAACCTGCTTTGTCCGATGGTAAAACCGTCGCCAGCGCCCGCATCGCGCTGCCCAGTCTGGATATCGTGACATTGGGGGCGGGAGGGGGATCGATCGGGAAGGTTGATGCCGCGGGGTTGCTGGCGGTGGGTCCTGAAAGCGCGGGCGCCGTTCCGGGACCGGCTTGTTACGGGCAGGGTGGTTTTGAGCCCACCGTGACAGACGCCAATCTGGTGCTCGGTTATCTCGATCCGGCGAATTTTCTGGGCGGGCACCGCGCGCTGGACCGGGACGCGGCCACCAGCGCGGTGCGGCGGCTGGCGGACAAACTGGGCATGGGCGTGGCTGAGGCCGCGGGCGGCATCCATCGACTTGTGAACAGCCGGATGGCCGATGGTGTGCGGGTCGCCACCGTCCGCCGCGGCGTCGATCCGCGCGGATATGCGATTCTCGCTTTCGGGGGCGCCGCCGGTTTGCATGTCACCGCCGTCGCCGCTGAACTGGGGGTGAACCGTGTGGTCGTGCCATTCGCCGCCTCGGTGTTGTCCGCCTGGGGCATGTTGAACACCGATCTGCGCGTGGAACTGACACGAGGCCAGAGCCAGTCTGGTGGAATTGACTGTGACCGGCTCACCGGATCCTTCGCGGCGATGGAAGCGGAGGGACGCGCGCGCCTGTCCTGGTTCGATGGCGAAATCATGCTCCGTCACACCGCCGACATGCGTTATGGCGAGCAGGTGTTCGAGATCAACGTCCCGCTCGATGGTGTTCCCCGCACGCGCGCGGCGATCGAGGAAGCCTTCCACGCGGCGCATGAACGTCTCTATACGTACGCGTTACGGGATCAGGATGTCGTGCTCGTCAACGCCGGTGTGTCGGTGATTGGCCGCCTGCCCGCCGCGCCCGCCGCGCTGCATGACGCCGTCACGGCGCCCTCCGCTCCCAAGGCACAACGGCGGATTTTTCTTGGTGGCTGGACGGAGGTTCCGGTGCATGATTTCGCCGTGCTCGCGTCTGGTCAGACGGTGTCCGGTCCGGCGATCATCGAATCCGATACGACAACGGTTCTGCTGCGGGAAAAAGAAACCGCGCGGTTCGACCCGCGCGGCTGGCTGGACATCACGTTACACTGAAACAGTCACTCCGCCGCCTCAGACCCCACCTGGGCGAGTTTCGAGATCGCGACGCCTTTGCCGACTCCGGCACGTTCTTTATAGGGCGTGGTGTCGAGATCTTCGAGCACGGTCGTGCCATCGAGCACGCTTTGCTTCCATGCCTGATGTTCCGGCTCGTGCCCCACGAATTCCGGCATCACCTCTTTCGCGAACAATTCCAGACTCTCGCAGATATGCTCATGCGTGTTCTTTCCCGCCTGGTTCAACAGGATGATCTGATCGACGTGCGAGGCCTGGAACCGCCGCAGCTTCCGCCGGATGGTTTCTGGTGAGCCAATCAGACCGCCGGTCAGTGCCTTGTGCGCCAGTTCCGGGTTTTCCTTCTTCCACTTGTTGTATTCGTCCCACAGATTGACCGATCCCGGCGGCGGCCGCTCCCGGTTGCGCGATCCGCTGTACCAGGCGAGGGAGAACTGGAAGAATGTTACCCCATCGGCACGGCGGCGCGCTTCCTCGTCGGTTTCAGCGCACATGAAATAACTGACCATGGCAATGTTGCAGTTGCTTTGGTAATCGCCCAGTTTTTCCGCACGCCGCGTGAAGCTGTTGTAATAGGCATGCACCCAGGCATGGGCCATTTCCGCGCTGAGGAACTGAAAGCCCAGGGCACCGATGTTGCGGCGGCCGGCCATTTCGATGGTTTCGAGTTGGGAGCAGGCGACCCACAAAGGCGGGTGGGGTTTTTGCAGCGGTTTCGGCAGGACATTGCGCAGGGGGAATTTGAAATAGGGGCCGTCATATTCCCAGCCGCCATCCTTGAACATCGGCATGACGCAGCGCACGGCGTCTTCCCAGACCTCACGCTTGTCATCCATCACCCGGCCAAACGGCGCGAGTTCGGTGATGCTGCCGCCTTCGCCCATGCCAAAT
>JAYVCG010000180.1:0-9423 GCA_043750075.1 Acetobacteraceae bacterium
CCAGTTGATCGCCGCGCCGTTGGGGGTTTGGCTGTCGAAATAAATCTCGCTGGTGCTGGCGATGGTGAAATTGTAACGGTCGGTTTGTCCGGGCACGTCAATCGCGCCATGCACCGGCAGCAGATCGCCGGACATCAGCACCCGCGGTTCGAGCGTTTCAAATTCAAATCGGTGCGAAAGCGCGGTGGAGGCCATCAGCCGGCCGCGAGAAGCACGCCGGAACCAGCGCGACAAGCCTTGCTTGCTGTTCACGAACATCGCGTTTCCACCCATTGTCGCCTGGAGAAAGCAGAGCGAACGTTTTCATAAGGGGAATATATCTCTCGCGCCATGATTTTTTTCGCGGTCCTGATACGGATTATATATAACGGGTCGTTAATATGTGTAATGATAAATCTCCTCGGGAAAGCCACCGGATGAGTGTTTGATTTCATCATGATTCGCTTTGGTCCGCCCATCAACCGTACGGTGGAGAGAAGTTTTCATTATTTATCTGGCATTGCGTGCATTGTTCCCAGTTCATGCAACCCAGACGCGCTGACTGTCATCACGGAGCAGCATCGTGCGCGCTGGCGCCCGTCCGGAAAGATGCTCAGCCCGGTTCAACAACCAATGCCCTTCCCTGGCCCGGCCAGGGAAGGATGGTTTTTCTGGGTTCAGGACGGGCAGGATTTCCGGAGAGACACGCGGGGACACCGCCGCCGCCCATCCGGCGAACGCGCGGCACGGACGGGTTTCAGGTGTCCGGACCGTGGCTTGATGGGATGAACTTCACTGCTATGCTGCGGTCTGAAGCCAGGGTTGACGGGATGGACGAGATTTTCGAGGGCGTCACGCCCGCCAGAGAAGACGGACGGCATCGGATGGCTTCCTCCGGTGGTCTCGAAAACGCGCTGTTGCATCGTTACCTGTTCGTCCGCTCGTTTTGCTCCGGCATGGACATTCTCGATGCCGCGGCGGGCGAGGGGGCGGGGGCCGCGTTGCTGGCGCGGGTGGCGCGCGATGCCGTCGCCATCGATGCCTCGGCCCCAGGGATTGTCCGCGCCCGCGCCGCGCATGAAAGACCTGGACTGCGTTTTCAGCACGGCGATGGCCGCCGCGCCGATCTGCCGGACGCCAGCCGCGACGTGGTGGTGTCCTTTGGCACGATCGGCCGGTCGCGCGAACCCGGCGCCCATGTGGCGGAAGCGCGGCGGGTGTTGCGGCCGGGGGGTGTCCTGATCCTCGACGCGGTGGCGCGCGCGGAGGACACGCCGGAGGGCTGGTTTGAAGCCCCGTTCTCCCCCGTGCCGCTGACCGCCGTGGCATTCCGCGCCCTGCTGGCCGGCACATTCCGCCACGTCTCGATCCACGCGCAACGCCCGGTACTGGGCATCGCCATGGCGGCGGAAACGCCCCCCTTCGACGCCGGCCCCCTGGTCACGTTCGAGCAACATGGCAACCATCATTTCACGCGCGCCGGCGGGCTGCCCCGTCCCACGCATTTCGTGGCCGTGGCGTCGGACGCGCCGCTCAGGATCAGCGCGGGTTCGCTGTTCATTCTCCCCGATCCCGTTCCGCCCGCGGTGGAGGAGAACGGCGCCGTCCTCGCCGCCCGTCATGAAAACCGCCTCCTGCGCGAGAAGCGGGACCAGGCGGCGCACGAACACGCCCGCGCTGAAGCCGCGCTGCGTGCGGCGCTGGAGCAACGGGACGCCGATATCCGCCGCCTTGGCGAGGCGATCGGCCAGCGGGAGGGGGAGCGGGACGCGGACCTCCGCCAATGGGAAGCGGTTGAGGCAATGTACCGCCACCACCTGCATTTGATGGATCATTCCACCTCCTGGCGCATCACGAAGCCGCTGCGGATGCTGGTGGAGCGGTATCCGGTGCTGCGCCGGTTGACCGCCGCCCCGCGGGGCGAAGCGGCGCCCGTCCCGCCCGTCCAGGCCCTTGTTCCGGTGGTGGAGGAGGCCGCGGAAACCCTGACCCCATCCCTGGCCCTCCCCCTGGCCCGATTGGAACGCTGGCCGCGCCGCCCGCCGCCGCCGCGCGATGCCCGCGCGGCACGGCAATGGTTCTTCCTGGGCGACACGATCGAATGGCTGCGCGTGAACGGTCATGTGACCGGCGTGGGCCGGGTCACGACCGAACTTTACTTCGCCGCGAGGAACGATACGGCACGCCGCCCGGTCCTGCCTTGCGTGCTCACGCGAACCGGCCTCGGGCTGCGCCTGCTGCCGCCCGCCGAAGCCCAGGAGTGTCTGGGGGCGGGGGTGTTGTCCAGAATGGATGATGGGCCAGCGGTTGAAAATCCGGCGGCTCCCGCGCCGGGCGATCATGTGTTTTTCACCGGCGCGATCTGGAACGATGCCTACCGGTCGCTGTTCCACGCGCTGACGGAGCAAGGCATCCGGTTCAGTGTTTTCGTCTATGACATCATTCCCCTCCAGCACCCGGAATTCGTCAGCGAAACGCATCGCCAGCAGTTTGGCGCATGGCTGGCGACGGTCCTGGCCCTCGCCGAAACCGTGTTCGTCGCGGGTGAATGGGTCAGGGACGACGTCCTGCGATGGGCGGTGCTGGCCGACCATACCGCCGCCGCCGCGATGGCCGTGGTCCCGTTCGGCGTCACCCCGCTCCCTTCCGCCCTGTCTCCTTCCGCCCCGTCTTTTTCCGCCGCGTCTTTTTCCGCCGTGTCAACCGCGCCCTTCGTGCCGCCGCCCGGACCTTTCGTGCTGTCGGTGGGCACCATCGACCAGCGGAAGAACCAGGCGCTGTTGTGCCGCCTGTGGGAACGCCTCGCCGCCACCGATCCGGCGGGCACGGCGACACCGCGGCTGGTGCTGGCGGGACGCGACGATCTGGGGGTCGAGCGGTTGACGGAAGGCATCGCCGCGCTGGTGCGGAGCGGGCGCATCGTGGTGGCGCGCGGTCTGGGGGACGCGGCGGTCGCGGCGCTTTACCGGCGGTGCCTGTTCACCATGTTCCCCTCGCTCAGCGAGGGATACGGGCTTCCCGTCGCCGAGAGTTTCCAGCACGGCAAACTGTGCCTGGCGTCCGATCTGCCGGTCATCCGCGAACATGCCGGCGCCCTGGCCTGGTATTTTCCGCCCGGCGACGAGGACGCGGCATACGCCTTGCTGCGCGCCACGCTCGACGATCCCTCCGCCCGCATCGCCGCCGAGACGCGCATCGCCCAGAAATACCGCCCCATCCCCTGGGCCGCGACCTGGGAGGCGATGCTGGATCATGGGGAAAAACCCGCCGCGCCTTCCCTGGCCACGCCTTCCCTGGCCACGCCTTCCCAGGCCACGCCTTCCCAGGCCACGCCTTCTTTGGCCACGCCTTCTTTGGCCACGCCTTCCCTGGCGGCAACGGACAGACCAGCCCGCCCGGTATTTCCAGGCGTCCCCGCCGTCGCGATCCCGGCCGCGCTGGAACGGGCGCGGACATGGTGCGTGCCGCGCGATCCCGAGGTCTCGATCGTCATCGTCAACTGGAACGCCGCGCCGCTCACGCTGGAATGCATCCGCCACCTCTGGGCCCATACCGCTGGCGTGCGGTACGAGATCATCGTCGTGGACAATGGCGGCACGGCGGCGGATCTGGCCCTTCTCCACGCCCCCGGCGTCCGCCTGCTGCCCCTTGGCGTAAACCGTTACTTTGGAGAAGCAAACAACATCGCCGCCGAACAGGCGCGCGGCCGTCATGTATGTTTTCTGAATAACGATTGTTTCGTGCGCGAAGGCTGGCTGACCGCCCTGACACGCTGCCTGGACACCCACCCCGAAGCGGGCGCCGCCGGACCCTTGTTCCTGTTCCCCAACGGCCTGATCCAGGAAGCCGGCGCGGACATCGACGGGGAGGGGTTTCCGGTCCGCTTCGGCCGCGGCCGCGCGCCCGATGACGCGCGGGATCATTTGCTGGAAAGAACGGTGGATTATGTCTCCGCCGCCGCCCTGCTGATGCCGCGCGCCCTGTTCCTGGCGGCGGCAGGCTTCGACCTCGCCTTCGAGCCCGCCTATTACGAAGACGCCGACCTCTGCTTCAAAATCCGCGCCCTGGGTTTTACTGTCCGTTTCTGTCCCGCCGCGGAAGTGACGCATCTCGAAGGCGGCTCCACCATCGGCGATCCGGCCGAGCGGGCACGCCAGGAAGCGTGCGGCGATCTCAACCGTGATAAATTCACCGCGCGCTGGAATGGTTTTCTGAAAAGCCGCGACGGCGCGGCGCTGCGCGGGATCGCGGATCAAATCCTGATCACTCCCCCGCCGTGCCGTGACATGCCGGAGCCGCCGCGCGCGACCGCCGCGCTGTTCACGCCCTATGCGCTGACCCCCGGTGGCGGCGAGCGATTCCTGCTGATGACGGCTGCCCTCCTGGCGCGGGACCATCGCGTGAGCATCGTCACGCCGCATCCATACAGCCAGCTCCGGCTGGCGCGTCTGGGACACGAACTGTCGATTGATCTGTCCGGGTGCGCGTTGATGACACAGGCCGCGTTTCTCGAAGCACCGCCGCCCGATCTGATGATCGTCATGGGCAACCATGCCGTGCCACCGATTCCGGCGCGCTCGAAAAACAGTGTGTATGTCTGCCAGTTTCCTTTCCCTGGCGCCGCCCCGCCGGACCGGGAACAGGCGGCGGAGCATGGCTATCGCACCGTGATCGCCTATTCCGAATACGCGAAAGCGCATGTCCTCGCCGCGCTCAGCGCGCATCAGTTGCCGCCCTCGCCCATCGCGGTCGTGTATCCGCCGGTGCCGCGCCTGACCGGCGATCCGGCGCGGAAAAAACGGATCATTCTGGGTGTGGGACGGTTTTTCACCGGCGGGCACAACAAACGCCACGATCTGATGATCGCCGCGTTCCGTGAGATTGTGGAACGATCCGGGGAAGGTCTCGAACTGCATCTGGCCGGTTCTTCCATTCCTGAGCCAGAACATCTGGCGTATCTTGTTGATTTGAAAAAAAAAGCCCAGGGATGTGCTGTGGTTTTTCATGTGAACGTGGCGCGCGAGAGGCTGGCGGAGTTGTATCGCGACGCGGCGGTTTACTGGCACGCCACCGGGCTTGGCGCGGATCTGGCGCGGCAGCCGGAAGCCGCGGAGCATTTCGGCATCAGTCTGATCGAGGCGATGTCGGCGGGCTGCGCCGTGCTGGCCTTCAACGCCGGTGGTCCCAGGGAAATCATCACGCATGGGGTGGATGGTTTTCTTTATGCGTCACAAGGGGAACTGATCGAGACGACGGAACACATCCTGCGCGCCGAGACCCGGCGGGCGCGGGAGGCGATGGGGCACGCCGCCATGCGCAGGGCCGCCGTCTTCTCGCCCGAGGCGTTCACAGCCAGGATGCGGCGGGTTTTGTCACCGCACGATGAGAGTGGCTCCGCGAAGTGATACCGGCTGCCCTTGGAGCCGTTTTCACTACTACCTTTGGTTGCATGTATTGATGGATGGTAATCCGTTGTGTTCTTCCGCATATCCGCCGTCCTCAACGGGAGAGGCGGGATGGACCACCCGCTTTTGAACCTGATCGGAGAGGTGATTGAGTGTTGTGAGGCAAGACCTCCTCTCGCACGCGAATTGTGAAAACCGGCTCAAAGCCGCGAACAGGTGCATGGGCCCGTTGTCATTGCCAACCGTGAAACGCGCGGTGCGGCCGAGATCAACGATGTCACTGAAATTGATTTGGCCTGTTAAATGCTGGGCTGCCGGGATGCCGCGGGCGATCAGTGCCTCGCCTGGAGTACTGACAACGATGGGTGTCAGCCCTCGCGCGTGCAACGCCTCCACCAGCGCCTGACAGTTCAAGGGCGGCCAGTGCTTCAGAGGTTGAAAAGGCGAGGAGCCAGGCACCGCGGGAAAAAATCTGAAACGCGATGCCGTGGAACACCGGTTTCCCGTGCTGTACGGCACAGCGCTTCGGATGGATCATTGGCATGGTCTGGGTAGCCCGGCGGCGGAGTGTCCGAACACCGCCAGTCAGGCAAGCAAAGGAGGCAACAATGCTCATGCTCAAATCACCCTCGTTCGTAATCAATTCTCACGACGTACCGGGGCCGAACTACCGGATGTGGGAAAGCATGGAGGCGCCGCCCGGTATGAACGCCGGAGCCGCGGCCCTGGAAATCGTCCGGGTCAACCGGTTAGCGCTTGAGTATAAGCGGACGCAACTCCTGAACGTGGTGATCAACTGCCATGGAGCCGAGGGTGGAGGCGCGCTTTATATCGGGGGCGCCGACTCCGCCACGGAGAGAAACGCCAAAACCGACATCAGCACGGTCAACGCTTTCTCGGTGTTGAAGAGGCGCAATATCGGGACCATATGGCTGGTCGCATGCCAGGCCGCCAAGGGTAATTCTGGAAAGCAGCTTTGTCAGATGCTGGCCACGGTGAGTGGAAGCGCGGTTGTCGCGTCGGATGAAAATCAAATGGTCGGGGCATGGGGCTCGATCCGGATCATTCAGGGAGGTGGCCGCGGTCAGATCGATGAATTTGAAGGTAAAGTCCATGCTTTCTGGCCAAACGGGACGATGGGTGAAATCAATCCGCATGAAGACATATTCACGATCCTGGAGTAATGACAACTAACCTTACCTCTGATGTAATGGCCCCGTTCCGTCATCCCCCGGCCGGGCCGGGGGATGACGTCATGTGTCATTCTTTAAGCGGATTGGTATGACCAAACAACAACTCCCCCATTTCTACTCCCGCCCCGTGAATCCCAGTCCTTTTTCGAGGCGTTCGTCTTCGATGATCTGACGGCGGCGTTGTCTGGCGTTGGCACGCGATGCCGCGCCCTGCGCCGCGCGCCGTAACAAGATAAGGGCCAGCCGGAAAGGCAGCCAGCCGCGCGCGGTCAGGCGCGTGAGGGCGGGGGCGAAACGCTGGAACAAGGTGTCATCCAGGGCGATCACGCTCTCGCAGGTGCCGGGGTCGCCCTGGCGTCCGGCGCGGCCGAACAACTGGCGATCGACGCGGGTGCTGTCGTGGTGGCCGGTCAGGATGACGTGCAGGCCGCCCGCTCCGGCGATACCGGGCGCGAGGGCGATGTCGGTGCCCCGCCCAGCCATGTTGGTGGCGACGGTGATGCGGGCGGGCTCGCCGGCGGCGGCGATCACGGCGGCCTCGTCCTCGTCCTGGCGGGCGTTCAGCACCACATGCGCCAAACCGCGCTGTGTCAGCACCTTGGCCAGGGCCTCGGATTCCTCGACCGAGCGCGTGCCCACCAGCACGGGGCGGCCCGCGGCGGCGATGGCGGCGGAATGACCGGCGACGGTTTCCCATTGGGCGACCGCGTCCCGGACCAGGGTGCCGCCCAGATACCGCCGCCGCGATGGGCGGTTGGTGGGGACGCGGATGACGCGCAGGCCATAGACGGCGCGCAGTTCGCCCGCCACCTCGCGTCCCGTGCCGGTCATGCCGCTCAGGTGCAGATAGCGGTTGAAGAACCGTTGATAGGTGATGCGCGCCAGCGTTTCCCGCGCGCCGCTGAGCGTCAGACCCTCCTTTGCCTCGATCAACTGGTGCAGGCCTTGCTCCCAGGTGCGGTCGGGCATGGTGCGGCCGGTGTATTCATCGACGATCTGTACTTTGCCCTCGACGATGATGTAGTGCTGATCGCGTTTGAACAAATGCAGCGCGGTCAGTGCCTGGCCCATGATCTGCTCCCGCGCCTGACGCGCACGGAAAACGCCCGTCAGTCCCTGGGCGCGTTCGCCGATGGCCTCGCGGCCTCGCGCCGTCAGATGCACGAGGCGGCTGGCCGCGTCGATGGTGTAATGCTCCCCCGCCGCGAAATCCCCCGCGAGATCCAGCGCATGGGCCGCGATCTCCGCCATGTGCTCGTCCGGGCGGTCGGCGGAGATGATGAGCGGCGTGCGCGCCTCGTCGATCAGCACACTGTCGGCCTCGTCCACGATGGCGACATGCAAGCCGCGCAGGATCAGCCCGTCACGTACTGGGCTGAACAACGAGGCGACGGCGTGCCGCGCCTCCCCGCGTGCCGCGGCTGTGGCGATGCGGTCCTTGAGGTAATCGAACGCCAGTTCCTTGTTGGTGACGTAGGTGATGTCCTCGGCATAGGCCCGCCGCCGGTCCGCCACGTCGTCGCCCTGTTTGACCAGACCGACCGTGAGACCCAGGGCGGCATAGACGGGGCGGAGACGGCTGGCGTCGCGTTCGGCGAGGTAGTCGTTCACCGTCACCACATGCACGGGCCGCCCCGACAGCGCGGCCAGGGCGGCGGGCAGGATGGCGGTGATGGTCTTGCCCTCGCCGGTCGCCATCTCGACGATGTTGCGTCCGGTCAGCGCGCGTCCGCCCGCGAGTTGCACGGCGTGATAGCGCATCCCCAGATGCCGTTCGACCGCCGCGTGAACCAGGGCGAAGGCGCGGGTGCGGGGCGTGCCGGAGACGCGGGGGAAGGGCGTGCCGGAGACGCGGGGGAAGGGGGTGCCGGAGACGCGGGGGAAGGGGGTATCGCGAGGTTCCGCCGGTTGCGTGCTGGCGCCGCGCAGCAACGCGGGCCGCAGCATCGCGGCTTCCGCCAGCAGGGCGGCGTCGCTCAGCCTCGCCATGCGTTCCGCCAGCGCCCGCACCTGGCGCGCGTGGTGCTGAATGCGCGAACAGGCCGCGAGGCGGGCCTCCACCGTGCCCCAGGCCGCGATCACGCCAAGATCGAAGGCGCCGGGAACGAGGCTGAGGCGCTCGGCATAGGGGGCGGCGGAAGGGCGGGCCATGAATTCCCTTGTCATACCAGGAAGGGATGGTTTAGCAATTTTGGCATGTACCGCCGAATGATTTGTTGCGCGCTGATTTTCGCCGGTCCCGTTCAAGCGGCGGATTATCCTTGTCTGATCGAGCCGTCTCAGGTGCTGAAGCTGGCCGCGGCGGCGCAGGGCGTCATCGCCTCGGTCGATGTGAACCGCGGCGACCGGGTGCGGAAGGGACAGGTGCTGGCCCGCCTCGATTCGGAGGTCGAGGAAGCCAACGTGCAGATCGCCCATGTCCACGCCCAGAACGACACCGCGTTGCGTTCGGGGCGGGCGCGGATGGATTTCCTGAAACGCAAGCAGGTCCGCAACGAGCAACTGCGCCTGACGGATGCCGCGAGTTTCGCGCAACTGGATGAGGCGACCGCCGACGCCAAGGTGGCGGAGGCGCAGGTGCGGGAGGCGGAACTGAACGTGGCGCAGGCGCGGCTGGAAGCGATGCGGGCGGAAGGCCTGTTACGCCAGCGCCGCGTCGTCAGCCCCGTGGACGGCGTCATCACCGAGCGTTCCCTGGGCCCAGGCGAGTTTCGCAACGATCAGGCGTCCATTCTGACCGTGGCGGAACTGAACCCGTTGCGCGTCGAGACGTTTCTGCCCATCGCGTTGCATGGCCGTATCAGGGTCGGCGATCAGGCCGAGATCCTGCCCGAGGCGCCCGTGGG
>JAYVCG010000181.1:0-2660 GCA_043750075.1 Acetobacteraceae bacterium
CGAGGCCAGTCCCTGGCTGTGCCGCTGGACGGGGCGTTTCCCCGCGACCTCCGATCTTTTCCTGTGGAGCCCGGACGGCCCGGTCTGGACTTTTCCTGGTGGCCCGATCGCCCTGGCGCCCGAAGCCGCGCGCATCGTCACGGCGACAATTTTGACCCGCCCAGGGGCGGTGGCATGGGTGGCTTTGGGCAACACGGCCACCCAGCTCGGGACAATCCGGCTGGACAAGGTGCTGCGTGGCGATGACCTCGACGCGACCGTGGGCGCCCGGTTGCGCGCGTACTATCCGGCTGGCGAGGTGGCGCGGTTCGAGGCGAGCGCGCAACACGCGGGCCGGTTGGGTGTCCTGGCCGCTCCCTGGCAGAGGGCGCATGGAGTGTTTTTGGTGGCGGGCGCGGTCAGCGCGGCGGTGCTGCTGGTGTGGTCCTGGCGGCATGACAGGGTGTTGTTCTCGCTGATCGCGCTGATCGCCGCGGGGAACCTGAGCAATGCGTTCGCGACGGGCGCGTTGTCAGGCCCGGCGGACCGGTATCAGGCGCGTGTCGCCTGGCTTGTGGTGTTGCCGGTCCTGCTGTTGGTGGTGAGAGGCGGGCAGGCTGGTTCGATCGTGCGCTGGCGCCCCCTGGTGGACTCGAACCACCGGTCCACAGCCTGAAAGTTGATGGGTTTTTCAATGAAGTCAATGAGATTTTGCATGACTCACCCGTCGATTGGTCGCTGAGAACCGATGGGATGTCCGGTTTTGCAAACCACTGTCATGTGATGCGGGCGGCGGGTCGTGACCGCCTTGTCTCGGGGCATCGGCATAACCCCTCTGGAGACCAAAATATTCAAGCCGTCCAGTCTGCATGTGTTCGCGACCCGCGGCAACCCGCCGCGCCATAAGGCACCCCATCAGAACCGGGGAAAATTCGCCGGGCACATGCTCGACGCGGGCGTCACCCTTACCGTGATCGAATGCACCCATGGTGATGAAGATCGCGTTTGCGGCCTCGATGGCGTACACCACATCCCCGTCCGCGTGAAAACCCGTCTTTGGAACAAAGAGAACCTGTTGAACATTGGCGTCCGGCGCACACCCGAGGCGAAATACATCGCCTGGATCGACGACGACGTGATCTTCCATCGCAAAACCGGGCGACCGCCACCATTGAGGCGTTGCAGCACCATGACATCCTGCAATCCTGGGATACCTGCCGCGAAACCGCGCTGGTGAAGACCTGTGTGGCATCAACGCATGGGCGGCTGACGCTTCACTTTCTGCCGGGTATTCGCCGGATCTCAATCCTGGCGAGGCCATGTGGAGCCGCATGAAGCGCACCCGTGTGGCCAGAACACCGTTGCGGAAGGGTGAAAAACCGCGTGACAACGTCGATGCGCGACTCGCCTCCATCGAAAAGGCGCCGCGACTGCCCGATCATTTTTCATGGCGCCAAGTGTAGTCTGTATTACCGGCTGGTGAGTAAACATGTTGGTATAATGGTGGCGACAAGACGTGGAACGTCGTCCCAGTCGGTGACGATTGAATTTGGATCCACATATCGCGCGGGTTTATCGTCCGGCTGGCACGGTCGCCGCCCCGGCGTGACCGGAACATATGGAGGTTCTGCTTTTTCAGATTCTTGATGCGGGGAGCGAAGCTGATTCCCAACAGGATGGGTGACTACAAAAATAGCCTCAGAAAAGCCATGCGTGCCGGTGGAGTGAATGTCGCTTTTGACCACGGCGTTCCGCATGATGCCACCGATGACATATGCGCTCTCGCGTTCCGCGGCGCTGAAAACCAGAGAATGCCAGAACAGGTCGCGCTCATCGACGAATGTACAGGCGCTGACTCCCTGGCATTTGCCAGAATATTTGAAGGAGTAGTGTAAATGCCCAGGTGCCCTTCTGGCGTGCTCAGGCAGGCGGCCTGCCTGGACAGTCACGAAATTCCCGCCATTGAGCACGGGAGTTTTACAAGTGTCTCACTGTTATATTTTTGTGACACGTCGGCGGCCTGACCCCGGCCCGCGACACGCTCCAACATTCATGCGGCGGTTGCGGGGCATCCAGAGAATGCCTCCGTCCAGGTCGGTTTGACGGGAAACGCCTGCTTCCGCCGCGCGGCCAAAACATGGCGATCACGCCGGCGCATCGCGTCCTTCGCGGCTTCGGGGCCATTTTTTGGAATACTCTGGCGTGCCCAGCCGTCTTGCTTCACGGATGGCTACGCCCGCTCGCTCCGGACCGGTGTGGACGTTACGGGGGAGATCACGATGACCGACATCAACAATACGGGCACGCCTGGCCTCGCTGGGATCAATGGTGTTGCTCCGGGTACTGACGGTACGGCGGGCGCCCCGGGTGGCGCGTCGGCTCCCCCCGCCAATACCGGCACGGGCACCGACAACTCCGAGGAGGCCACGGGCGGTTCTGGCGGTTCTGGCGGTTCTGGCGGCGGCAATGCGGGTGGTACTGGTGGGGCGGCGGGAGCTGGCGGTTCTGGCGGATCGGGTACGGCTTTGGTGCAAACGGCGCAGGCCAGCGCGGTGGCGGGTGTCACGAACACGGCCTCGGCCACGGCAACGGGCGGCGCTGGCGGGGCGGCGGGCACGCCGGGCAACGCCGGCACGGCGCCGGCGGGCGCGGGGGCCAATGGCGGGGCGGGCGGCGCGGCC
>JAYVCG010000182.1:0-4535 GCA_043750075.1 Acetobacteraceae bacterium
GTCATGGGATCCCTCATCAGTCGGGCAACTGATGCATCGACTCATGAATGGATGGATTCGGGAAAGCCCCGAGTCTGGTTCCAAGGCCCCTGGTATTACCCACTCCAACATCCATCCCGCCGAGATGTACCGAGAGCCAGGCCGTCTATCTTAAGGTAGCATTCTCAATTTTTTCACCCGATTGCCCTGCTGTTGTTGGCACGAAGGGGGACGTGCGAGCGCTCAATTTCCCGGACACTCATCGTCAAAAGCCCTTCGCTCATGAGCCCCCTTCATCGTGAAAGCGCCTGGCAGGGACATTCCGGCTTCGCGGTGACAGGTAAACGCCGCGGGTTTTCACGAAAATCAGCGCATGATAGGGTGGAAACCATGCCGGGTTAGCACAGTGGTAGTGCAGCGGTTTTGTAAACCGAAGGCCGGGGGTTCAAATCCCTCACCCGGCAGACCCCCGCCCGAACGCCCTCTCCTCACAGGAGCGAACCCCATGCAGCCAGTCGTCGCCGTCATCGCCCCCGGCATGATGGGGAGCGCGGTGGCCCACCGCCTCACCGACAAGGGGATCGAGGTCCGCACCGCGCTGAAAGGCCGCGGCGCCGCCACCCTGGCCCGCGCGAAACAGGCGGGCATGACAGGCGTGTCCGACGCCATGATCGCCGCCTCCGACATCATCCTGTCCATCGTCCCGCCGGGCAGCGCGCTCCAACTGGCCGAGACTCTGGCCCCAGCGCTGCGGGCCGCGGCCAAAAAACCCATCTACGTCGATTGCAACGCGCTCGACCCCGCCACGGTGCTGCGGATCGCGCGGGTGGTCGAGGAAACCGGCGCCACCTTCGTCGATGGCGGCATCATTGGCCCGCCGCCGGAGCCGGACTCGAAAAACACCCGCATCTATTTGTCGGGACCGGACGCGGCGAAGGTCACGGTGCTGGAGAATTTCGGCCTGAACATGCCGGTGCAGCCCGGCCCGGTCGGCGCCGCCTCCGCCATGAAGATGTCCTACGCCGGCATCACCAAAGGCTTCACCGCCCTGGGCGCCGTGATGATGCTCGCCGCCACACGAGCCGGAACGGCGGAGGCGCTGCACGCGGAACTCGCCCACAGCCAGCCCGCGCTGTTCAACTGGCTCACGCGGCAAATGCCCAGAATGCATTCCAAGGCGTATCGCTGGGTGGCGGAGATGGAGGAAATCAGCGCCTTCGTGGGCGAGGACAAGGCGGGCGCGCAATTCTATCAGGCCGCCGCCCGCTTCTACGAACGCATCGCCGCCGATTTCGAGGGCGCGAACCAGGAAACCGCGATGCTCGACGCCTTCTGCGCGAAGAAGGGTTGAGCGGGATGTACCGCGGCACCCACCGTTTCCCGCCCATGGATCGCGTCGTGTATGGCGTGCCCGTGGCCGAGGCGCTGGCGGAGGAAATCCGCCTCCGCGATTCCCGCGCCGTCTACGTGATGGCCAGCGGCACCCTCGCCCGCGAAACTGAACTCATCAACGAAGTCCGCGGCGTACTGGGCAACCGGCTGGCGGGGGTGTACGCCAAAATCGGCTCACACACCCCGCGCGTCGATGTGGTGGCGGCGGCGAATGAGGCGCGCGCGGCGAAGGCCGATCTGGTGCTGACCGTCGGCGGCGGCTCCGTCACCGACGCCGCCAAGATGGTCGGCCTCTGTCTGGGCAATGACGTGACGGCGCTCGAACAACTTGACGCCTTCCGTGCCGTGGTCACGCCCGATGGCAAGACCGAGCGCCCACCGACGAAACCGCCTGGCGTGCGCTTCATCGCCGTGCCAACTACTCTGTCGGCGGGGGAGTTCACCTGGTTCGCGGGCTGCACCGACACCGCGCGCCATGTGAAGGAAAGTTTTGGGGTGGCGCTGATGATGCCATCCGCGGTGATCCTCGATCCGGCGGTCACGCTCCACACGCCGGAATGGCTGTTCCTGTCCACCGGCATCCGCGCCGTCGATCACGCGGTCGAGGATTTGTGCTCGATCAACCCCACCCCGTTCTCCGATGGAGCGTCGATGCATGCGCTGCGGCTGTTGTCGCGCGGGTTGCTGGCGGTGAAAGCGGACCCTGGCAACCTGGAAGCGCGGCTGGACTGCCAGTTGGGCGCCTGGATGTCGATCATGGGATCGCAGAACGGCGTCTCCAAGGGCGCCAGCCACGGCATCGGTCATGTACTGGGCGGCACGGCGGACGTGCCGCACGGTTACACCTCCTGCGTCATGCTGCCGCATGTGCTGCGCTTCAACGAACCCGTCAACGCCGCCCGTCAGGCCATGGTATCCGAGGCCCTGGGCCAGCCAGGGATGAAAGCCGCCGACGCGGTGGCGGCGCTGATCGCCAGTCTGGGATTGCCGGGAACGCTGCGCGGCGTCGGGGTGAAGCCGGAGCAACTGGACGCCATCGCGCGCCAGTCGATGCATGACCGGTGGATACACACCAATCCGCGCAAGATCGACGGACCACCCGTGATACGGGAACTGCTCGACGCGGCGTGGTAGGAAACCGCGGGCAAGACTTCACCACGGAGATTACAGAGGCGCACGGAGCGGTGCGAACCAGCCGGACGCTGACCGGTTCTGTCAGCCCATGCTCTGTTTCATTTCCCCGGCACCGCCACGCGGGCATGATTGAGAGCGAGCAACCGGCTGAGGATTTCGTCATCCGCCAGATCAGCGGGCCAACCGTACGCCGCCGCCACCGCCTGATCCAGCGCGCGGTGAAGGTTGTCGAGCCACCTCCCCTCCGGCGTGCCGCGCGTGTTGTAAAGAGTGGTCAGCGTGCGGGTCTTCAGCACCGCGGCGGCCCTGGCGTCACGCGGAACGATCCGGTCCGGGTAACCGGGAACGACCTCCGGCACACGCTCGGTCAGGTCTGGCGGATTGAGCCAGAAATCACGCTTTTCCACCAGTTCCCGCGCCGCCGCGGCAATGGTCTGGGCGTGGGGGTTGTTGGCATGAGAGGCCGCGGGGAGGTTGGGCGTGAGGTGTTCAGGGAAAGGGAAGGTCTCGAAGCAAATTTGATTGTTGTACGTCGGGTCATTGCCAACACCATGCCGGGAGGCGAGTGCCAGAGACCAAACTTCATGCATTCGACCGTGCAATATACCGAATATGACGTAATCGTCATGAGCAATGGCCTGGACCCGGCTGTCAGGTAAGATAGTCATATCACACCATACAAATAAACGATGCTTCGCGACACGAGGAGTCGCGATGAATCTCGTTCGCGCGGCCAGCGCCACCCGAAGGCCCGGAGTGGTCTCACCATGCTGCCACCAGAACAAGCGCCGTTTGTCGCGGCGATTGGTATCTCGCTTTGGTTTTACATGCGTCAAAACATAAGAGAATGGTTTGATATATGAAGATACCTCATCCAATGTTCTGTCACTGAAATCAATAATCCATTTATCCAAGGTCCGGCCCGCGATGCTCTCTCCATTGATCCAGGGGCGAAGCACATCAGAGTTTGGACGGCCATTCGGATTAAGCGGTTCCGCCAGCCAAACACGAGCCACGTTTCCTGGAACATCGAACGGGCCGACCTTCACCGGCCCCTGAAAGCTTATGCCTGTGTTCTCTGACAGGCGACTTAACGCCGTCAGGTCGTTCCTGCCTGACGTCAGATCCGCATGGATCGCACTGACTGGTTGTCCATCAAGTGCCGCATTGGTTTCAGCCGCCGAAAAGCACACGAGGGATACACGCACGGCGGCGCCATCCACCGTCCATGGTTCATCACTCCACGCTTCAAAAATACTCCCTTCTGAAACAATTAAATCCAGAATTTGCCTGTTTGAGCCTTTTCTGATCGATTGCGTGGCTACCAAACCAGCCAGGAACGTATTTCCAGACGAAACCGCCCGCCACGCGTTCGCGAACCAAAAACAAACCAGATCAACGGCTCCTGGCATTTGTGTTTTATACGCTTGCCGCAATGTCTCGGTATATTCCTCACCCAAAACCCCAATCATCCCTTTGTCGCCCAGAAACGGCGGGTTCCCCACGATCACATCCGCCTTCGGCCATTCGGCGATCTTTCCATCCGGCGTCAGCACCGCGTCCCGGCACTCGATCGTGTCCAGTGGTTTCAACACCGGATCGGAGGGCGCGGCATAGCCGTGCGCGCGTGTCCATTGGATATGCCCGATCCACACCGACACCCGCGCCAGTTCCGCGGCATAGGGGTTGATCTCGATCCCCAGCATCGTTTCTGGGCCGACCTGAGGGAATTCGCGTTGCAAGCCCAGGGATTCGACTTCGACCCCGGCCTGGTGTTCCAGGTCTTTCAGCGCCTGGAGGCTCAGATACAGGAAGTTTCCCGATCCGCAGGCCGGGTCCAGCACGCGGAACGCGCGCAATCGTTCCAGAAATCCGTGGTACAGCGCCCGCGCCGTGTCCTGTCCGGTGGCCGCGCGCCGTCCGCGTCCAACGGGCGCCGCCGCCAGCGCGGCCTCGATCTTTCCGCGTATATCCGTCCATTCCGCCAGCAGCGGGCGGCGGATCACCGGATCGATGATCATTTCGATCTT
>JAYVCG010000183.1:0-4399 GCA_043750075.1 Acetobacteraceae bacterium
GCACGGGCGGACCGGCTGGCGGCGAAGACGTTCGAGCTGATCAGTTTTCTCGTGGATGTACGGGGATTTGTTCCGCCGCCCGGAACCACCCTGTCCGGCACCTTCACCTATCACGATGCCTGCTCCGGTCTGCGCGAACTGGGCGTCAGGGAACAGCCCAGGAAACTGCTCGCGTCCCTGGGCGTCACGGTGGTGGAGATGGCGGAACCGGAGATCTGTTGCGGCTTCGGCGGGACGTTCTGCGTGAAATACCCGGACATTTCCGGGCGCATGGTGACGGACAAGGTCCGCGACATCGCCGCCACGCGCGCGGAAACGGTTCTGGCCGGCGATCTGGGCTGTCTGCTGAACATCGCGGGCCGGGCACGGCGGGAAGGCGTGCGCGTCGATGCGCGGCATGTGGCCGAGGTTCTGGTGGAAGGCGGCGCCACCGCACCGCCCATCGGCGGTCCGGCTTAAACAATGCGCACCGGAAACACCTCTCCCGCAGGGTGAAAAGGGGAGGAGGTTGCCGCGCACGCGGGCCCGTATAAACTGTCACGATGATGCAAGCGCTCCATGCCCCCTGTCAGACCATGGCCACGCTCACAGGCTTGTGCCACCGCCCTGGTGGCGGGCAGTGGACACGCCCGTCGTGAAAAGCAACGTGCCCATCCCGGATGCATCCCGCTTCGATGTCCTGATCAATCCGCCCGACATCGGTGACTGGCTGGCTGGCAATGGCGATATTCCTGGAGTCGTGACCCATGATTCCGGCCTTCCAGGACCGCATGTGGCGCTGTTCTGCCTGACCCACGGCAATGAATTTTCGGGCGCCATCGTGCTGGACCGGCTTTTGCGCGCCGGCCTCAGACCGATGCGGGGGCAAATCAGTTTCGTGTTCGTCAATACCGCCGCGTTCGAACGTTTCGACCCGCGTTATCCAACACTGTCACGATTCATCGATGAGGACATCAACCGGCTCTGGGATGAAACGGTGCTGAGCGGTCCACGATATTCCGTCGAACTCAACCGCGCGCGCGAAATCCGGCCGCTCATCGACCGGGTCGATGTGATCCTGGATTTGCATTCGATGCTGTGGCCATCCGATCCATTGATCCTGTGCGGACCAACGGCGCGTGGAGGAGGACTGGCGACCGCGATCGGATCGCCCTCGCTGGTCATCGCGGATTCTGGCCATGCGAACGGGCGCCGGTTGATTGACCACGTCCGCTTCATGGAGGGGAATGCGACCGCGATCCTGCTGGAAGCGGGCCAGCACTGGCTGCCGGAGACGGTGGAGACCAGCATGGCCTGCGTCGCGGGATTGCTGCGGCATCTGAGGATGGCCGCCCCTGGTGCTCCCTTGCCGTCCTTGCCGCCGGGACCGCCGGTACGGTTCGCCAAGGTCACGGATGTCATCACCGCCCGCACCAGCGCGTTCGCCTTCGCGCGGGCATGGCATGGCGGCGAGGTGATCGAGAAGCGTGACACCCTGATCGCCATGGACGGCGTGACCGAAATACGCACCCCCCATGACGACTGCCTCCTCGTCATGCCCAGTCTGCGTCCTGGGCGTGGCCATACGGCGGTGCGGCTGGGGAAGTTCGTGCCGATGGAAAGCAATCATCAGGCCCCCGTGGCGGGATGACGCCGCACGGGGAGCCATGATCCCGCGTTCAGTTGGACCGGATCAGGCCGCCATCGATCGCGATGACCTGTCCGGTGACGTAATCCGACAGATCGGTGCAGAAGAATTCGACGACTTTCGCGCAATCCTCCACGTTGCCGAGACGGCGTAGCGCCACGCCTTCCGTCCGGTCGCGATTGGCGTTGGCCTGGTTGGGCATCACCGTCGCCATGATGCGGCCGGTGGTGATGATGCCTGGCGCGATGCAGTTCGCGTTGATGCCATACGGGCCCAGATCCTGCGCCAGATACTTCGTGTAATGCGCGATGGCCGCCTTGGCCGCGCCGTAATGGGCGTATCCGCCATCGGTTGAGGGACCGAGGCCCGCGACCGAGCTGACGGTGACGATCTTGCCCGAGCGTTGCTCCTTCATGACCGGCGCCACGGCGTTGACGGTGTAGACCGTGCCAAACAAATTCATGGCGGTGACGAGATGCAACAAGGTGGAATCGAGCGTGCTGGCCTTGGTATCGACCGGCCGCCCGCGTCCGCCGCCCGCGTTGGCCACCAGGATGTCCACCCTTCCCCATTTTTTCATCACCTCAGCCACCATGGCGTTGACGGCGGCTTCATCGGTCACGTCCATTTCGATGCCGATCGCCTCGCCGCCCCCGGCCTCGATTTCCGCCATGGTGCTGTCGCCGGTCATGGACTTCGCCTCGGCCTCGAATTCCTCGAAGGATTTGAGGTTGATGTCGGTGACTGCGATTTTCGCCCCCAGCCCCGCGAGACGGCGCGCGTAGGCGCGGCCCAGTCCGCGGGCGGCGCCGGTGACGATGGCGACTTTGCCGTCGAGTGTGCCCATGGTGTTTTCTCCCGCGTTTCCTGCTTCTACCATGGGGGCATGGGCAGTGTTTTGTCACGGGGGAGAGCGTCATGGACGTGGAAGAAATCGGGAGTTTTCACATTGGCGGGCGCACGGTCACGCTGTCGGGTTTGCCGCCGCGGCGGATGCGTCTCACGCCCTCGGCGCCGGAGCGGGAGTTTCCCTCGGATGGCGATCACGAGACCGGGCAGATGTATGTGCAGTATGTGCGGTTGATCAGCGCGCGGGCGCGGTATCCGTTACTGATGTGGCATGGCGGCGGCATGACCGGTGTGACGTGGGAGACCAAACCCGATGGCGGGATGGGCTGGCAGTGGTTTTTCCTCAATGCCGGTCACGATGTTTTCGTCTCGGACGCGATGGAGCGGGGACGCTCCGGCTGGTCGCGGTTTCCCGAAATTTATCCGGAGGCGCCGCATTTCCGTTCCAAACGCGAGGCGTGGGAGTTGTTCCGGTTTGGACCGGAGGGGTCGTACGCCACTGATCCGGCGGCGCGGCGGGCGTTTCCGGGTCAGTTGTTTCCGGTCACCGCCTTCGATGCGTTTTCCCGGCAGATGGTGCCCCGCTGGGCGTGTCATGATGTGCCCACCCAGGCCGCGTATGACGCGCTGGTGCGGCGGGTGGGGCCGTGCGTGATCATGACTCACAGTCAGAGTGGGCATTTTGGTTTCACCGCCGCGCTGCATGCGCCGGAACTGGTGCGAGCGGTGATCGCGATCGAGCCTTCGGGGGCGCCGTCCGGGGTGGACGTGGCGGCGTTGCGGCCGATCCCGCATTTGGTCGTGATGGGGGATTATCTGGAGGAAAGCCCGTTCTGGATGGGGCTCATGCCGGTGATCGAGCGGTACCGGGGGGCGTTGGAGGCGCAGGGCGGAGTGGCGGAGCGGATGGATTTACCGGCGTTGGGGATCAGGGGAAATTCGCATTTTCCGATGATGGACCGGAATTCCGATCAGGTGGCGGGGTTGATACAGGGGTGGATGGAAAAGCGGGGGTTGATGGCGGATTGAGGCTCAAGGCTCCGCCCTGGACCCGCCAAGGGGCTTTGCCCCCTGGACCCCCACCAAAGGCTCGCCTTTGGAAACCATCCATTGGCGCGGACTCCATGGAATGGTTCCAAGGGCTCGCCCTTGGCGGGGTCCAGGGGCGGCGCCCCTGGCCTTACTTAAAGAATGAACCGGCTGAGATCGCCCTTCTGCGCCAGAGGCGCCACTTTCTCATTCACATAAGCCGCGTCCACCGCGATGGTTTCCCCGGCGCGATCCGTCGCGGTGAAGGAAATATCCTCCAGCAACCGCTCCAGCACCGTGTGCAACCGCCGCGCGCCAATGTTCTCGATGCGCTCGTTGATATCGGCGGCCAGATCGGACAACGCATCCACCGCATCCTCGGTGAAACTCAGCGTCACGTTCTCCGTGCCCAGCAACGCGGTGTATTGTTTCAACAACGAATACTCCGGCTCGGTCAGGATGCGCCGCATGTCGTCCCGGCTCAACGCGGACAACTCGACCCGGATCGGCAGCCGCCCCTGCAACTCAGGCAGCAAATCCGACGGCTTCGACTGATGGAACGCGCCCGAGGCGATGAACAGCACATGATCCGTCTTCACCAGACCATACTTGGTGTTGACCGTCGTGCCCTCGATCAACGGCAACAGATCGCGCTGCACCCCCTCGCGTGAGACATCGCCGCCACGGAACCCGCCTTCCGTGGCGCGTACACAGATCTTGTCGATCTCGTCGATGAACACGATGCCATGGTTCTCGGCGTGCGAAATCGCGTCCTTGGTCAGTTGCTCGTTGTCCAGCAACTGATCGGCTTCCTCCGCCTCCAGCACCTTGCGCGCCGCCTGGACCGTCATGCGGCGCTTCTGCCGGGGGCGGTTGCCCATGATGCCCTTCATC
>JAYVCG010000184.1:0-4369 GCA_043750075.1 Acetobacteraceae bacterium
CCCGCATCTGTTCCTCGCCACGGGCGCCGACAAATGGGGCGATTACAAGGACCATCCGTGGACCATCGGCTGGCAGCCGAGTTACCGGGTGGAGGCGCAGATTTACGCCAAATACATCCAGCGCGTGCAACCGGGCGGCAAGATCGGCATCATTTATCAGAACGACGATTTCGGGAAGGATTACATCACCGGATTGCGCGACGTGATCGGCGAGGCGGGGATGAAAAACGTGCCCACGGTGTCGTTCGAACTGACCGACGCGACGATTGATTCGCAGTTGCTGACGCTGAAGACGGCGGGCGTCGATGTGCTGCTCAACGCGGCCTCGACCAAGTTCGCCGCGATGGCGATCGGCAGGGTGTACGATCTCGCCTGGAAACCGTTGCATGTCATGAGCAACGTCTCAGCCTCGGTCGGCGCCGTCATGATCCCCGCTGGGCCGGAGCGCGGGATCGGCATCATCAGTTCCGCCTTCGCCAAGGATCCGACCGATCCGGCATGGGCGGACGATGAGGGAATGCGCGGCTGGCGCGCGTTCATGGCGAAATACATGCCCGACGGCGATCTGAAGGACAGCGGCAATTCTTACGGATACGGACTGAGCCAGACCTTGGCGCATGTGCTGAAGGCGTGCGGCGACGATTTGTCGCGGGAGAACATCATGCGTCAGGCCACCAGTCTGGACCGGCTGCCCAATCCCGTGCTGCTGCCCGGCATCACGCAAAGCACCAGTCCCACGAATTACCGCCCGCTGCGCCAGTTGCAGATGATGCGCTGGAACGGCAAGACCTGGGACCGGTTCGGGGAAATCATCGAGGGGGCCAATGCCTGAAAGGGTGGTGTGCGTCAGTTGTGTCTGTCCCCGTGGGTGAGAGGCCGCGTTTTTAACACAGATTTTTAAGGCGATGCCACGGATTACACAGAGCGTGGCGGCGCCGTCCGTGTCTCGCGGCCTTGATGCGCGCGCGGCGAGGATCAGGGCGCTTCGCGCGCTGGTGCGAGGTTCTGTGTAATCGGTGAAATCGCCTTTAAAATCCGTGTTAAAAAAGCGGTCTTTCCGCGCCACGGACCAGGAGGCGGGGCGATCACGCCAACGCCCCGGCGCCCTCCCGCGCCTCCGCCTCCCGCAGATGATGGATGCGCAGCGGCACCGGCGGGTGGGAATAATGCGCCAGCGCGTACAGCGGATCGGGCGTCAGCGTGGAGGCGTTGTCGCGGGAGAGTTTCAGCAGCGCATCGATCATCGGGGTGGCTCCGGCGTGGCGGCGGGCGTAGTCGTCGGCCTGGAACTCGTTACGGCGCGAGATATAGTTGCTGACCGGGGACAGCAGCGGCCCCACCATGGAACTCAGCGACAGGCAGACCAGCAGGGCCAGCGCCTCATCCTGATACACGATGCCGAACGAGGGCAGCAACCACGCCTGCTGGCTCAGCCAGCCGAAGGCGGCGAGCACGGCGAGAGCGATCACCGCGCCACGCAGCAGGCCGAACAGGATATGGTGATGGCGGTAATGGCCGAGTTCATGGGCGATGACCGCCTCGATTTCCTCCGGCGCGCTGCCCGCGATCAGCGTGTCGAACAGCACGATGCGTTTGGTGTCGCCGAACCCGATGAAATAGGCGTTGCCGTGCGCCGAACGCCGCGACGCATCCATGCTGAACAGGCCTGACGAGCGGAAGCCGCAGCGGGCCAGCAGGGTTTCGATGCGCTCGCGCAACGCGCTGTCGTCGAGCGGGCTGAACGTGTTGAAGCGGGGCGCGATCAGCCGCACGTACACCGTGGGCGCGGCCAGCATCAGCGCCAGCACGCCGAACCAGGCCCAGAGCCACCAGAGCCCGGAGAAGCTCCGCATGGCCCAGAGGCAGGCGAACAGCAGCGGGATCGCGATCGCCAGCGCGATGCCCCAGTGTTTCAGGCGATCGGTGAGGAAGGTCAGGGGAGTGGTGCGGTTGAAGCCGAACCGCTGCTCCAGCACGAAGGTCGCGTACAGGCTCAGCGGCAGGCGCGTCAGGGCGCCGATGGCGAAG
This sequence comes from Acetobacteraceae bacterium, assembly GCA_043750075.1. Classification (GTDB taxonomy): domain Bacteria; phylum Pseudomonadota; class Alphaproteobacteria; order Acetobacterales; family Acetobacteraceae; genus Rhodopila. The sequence goes on from JAYVCG010000184.1 coordinate 2,029, forward strand.
GTGGCGATCAGGAACGCGACGCCGCGCACGGGCGAGGGCGGCAGCACGGTGGCGAGCGCGCCGTACAGCAGGTTGATCCCCCCCAGCACCCAGGCCAGGGACACCGCGAGGTCCAGCACCGTGCCCACACGGTCCAGACGCTCATGCGCCACGGTGTAATCGGCGGCCTTGCGGTGTTCCTCCGGCGTGACGCGCGCGGCGAAGGCGGCCGGCACGGTGTCGCGGTGGCGGCGGACACAGGCGATCTGGCGGGCGGACAACCAGAGGGACAGCACGGTCCAGAGGATCGCGGAGGCGATGAAGGCGATCAGCAGGATGGGCATCGGGAACGCGCTCCGTTGGTCTGGCCGTTGGTCTGGCCGTTGGTCTGGCACCCGCCCAGGATGACCCAGGCGGGGGCCGCGTCAATGTGTATTTGGCCGCGGCGGGGACCGGGCCATCAGGCCCGGACAGGGCGGGGAAAAGCGTTTTCACCGCCAGGCACGGGGTTATACGCGCATGGTGTTACTACTTCGTGAACACCGGGAGGCACGGTGAAGCCGGTGCCTGTGACGGGGGGATGGCCGGGTCATGACCGCGGTGCTGGTGTCTGAAGCGGCAAAAGATTCACCCTGGGAGTTCTCAGAGGCTCAGAGGTTCTCCGGCCACCAGCCGCGTGCGATCCTGGACGCCGTGAGGCCCTCTCGCATGGCGGGTTTGTTTGGCCAGGCCCGTCCCTCGCCAGGCCCGTCATTGACCAGCACAGGCGCGCGGCGGCGGTCCAGTCTTACTTCTCTGGAGCCTGTTTGACCGGACGCTCACCATTGGTCTGGGAAAAGGGAAGAATAACACGGATTACACTCCACATGTCCTGGACCCGGTTGCGCGAGATCCTCCCGGTGCAGCGGCGGGTGACCGCGACGTTCCAGCAGCGCGATGGACATACAATGCATGTCCGCAAGGCCACTGTCGCGGAGCCGGCCTTGCGCCGGATTTACGACGCGCTGGGAATCGATGCGTCCCCAGGAGGGGTTCAGAGACTCATGGTCTGAACCCAATATGACGCGATTGTAGTGCCACACGAGCCGCTGAGGCGGCGCAAGAGACTGATAATGAAGAGTTTATTTTGATGGATGCTAAACATGGCTTAACCGAACGCATATGGGGCCAGGCCCCGTCACCTCCCTTTCCCCACTCCCCTCAGCCTTGGGTCCGGCACCCGCACGGCGGTCAACACATCCACCGAGGCCGCCCCCGCCTCCAGCAAACGCACGGCACACCCCCGCGCCGTCGCCCCCGAGGTCATCACATCATCAATCAACAACACCCGCCGCCCCGCCAGCGCCTCCACCCGCCCAGGGCGCACGGCGAACACGGCGCCTACTTCATCCCACCGCTCCGACGCCGATTTATGCCCCAGGGCGGCGGTCTGGCGCATCCGCGCCAATCCATCCACGAGCACGGGCCGCCCCACGATCTCCCCCAGCGCCTTCGCCAGCACCGCCGCCTGATTATACCGGCGCGCGAACAACCGGCGGCGATGCAACGGCACCGGCACCAGGATATCCGCCTCCCGCGTCAGAACCTCCCCCGCCCGCGCCATGCGCCGCGCGAGCAAGGCTGCGAACTCGATCCGGTCGCCATGCTTGAAAGGCAGCACCAGACGCCGCGCGGCCTTGTCGTATCGCAACGCCGCCCGCGCCCGCCCAAACGGCGGCGGGGTATCGAGACAGGTCTGACAAAACCCGCCCTCGATATCCTGCCACGCCAGTTCGAACGGCAGACCGCAGCACACGCAGCAGGGCTCGCCAATGGTGGTCAGTGCGCCGAAACAGGCGCCGCATTGCAGGCCGGGCGCGTCAACGGCGGTGGCGCAGGTGACACAGCCCGGCGGCAGCAACAGATCGAGCGCCGCCGCGGCGAGGCGGCGGGGATGGAAAAAATCAGTGCGCGGCAGCCACGCCGAAGGTAATCGTACCATCCCGCTGGATCTCGTTCACCAGATCAATCTCCCACGTCAGATACGCGTTCATGGCTTCTTCCACACCAGAATTCCGGTCATAAGCGCGCAAATAAAAGTCGATGCACGCATCGTCCGGCGGATCGGCGCGATTGGCCGCCACGGGATGACCTCCGGCACGCCACGCGGCGGTGCCGCCCTCCAGCACCACCACCTCGGCCTTGGTCAGGGCCTGGGTTTCCGCATGGGCGAAACGCGCCAGCGCGCCATCTGGCGAGGTCAGCACGATCCGCCGCGCCGAGGCGAGTTTCGCCACCACCGGCGCCAGCCGCCCGCGCACTCCCCAGACCGCGTGCGCGATGTGTCCGGCCCGGAAATCGATGCCGCGGGCGAGGTCGATGA
>JAYVCG010000185.1:0-7445 GCA_043750075.1 Acetobacteraceae bacterium
AACGGTCATGACGGCGGCGGGTCTCACCGGTCCACATCAGCCAGCTCCAAATGTCACGCGAACGCCGTGACGGAAGCAGCCTCAAGGCAACGGCGCAACTCCGGTAACCACCCAGAAAACCTTAACTTGTTCCCGGATGGACACTGAGGTAAAGTAACTGCCTTTATCCTTGCAAATCCGGCATTGGATTCCCGATTTGCAAGGATAATCGAACGCCATATCTATTTTGCCTCCTGGGAGCGTTGGATGGGAGTTATGCACTTCACGAACACGCTGCCCAGTTCCTCCAGGTGCTTCTCACCCAACACCGTGTTCTACCAAGGACTGGCAAGGAAAATCCGGTCAAGGATCAGAGCAGATTGCCCAAAACCGGCCCCTTGTTCGCGAAGTGCATAATCTCCCGTTGGATAACGCCCATTACCGGCTCAACACAAACCCCTCGTACCCCTTCGCCGCGACATCGGCGCAAATCCCCCGGTAGCGCGCCATCCCCCCGGCATACGGCATGAACACCCGCGGCTTGCCGGGCACATTCGCGCCCAAATACCAGGAATGCTTCGCCAGAGGCAGCAACGTGGCGTTGGCGGCGATGTTGACCTGCTCCACCCACCGGTCCATCGCCTCGGGCCGCGCCTCGATCCGCTCGATCCCCTTGGCGCGCAGGTGGGCGATGCAATCGGCGATCCATTCGGCGTGCTGCTCGATGGCGACGGGCATGTTGCACAGCACGGACGGACTGCCGGGCCCGGTCATGGTGAACAAATTCGGAAACCCCGTGACCTGCAACCCGAGATAATTGCGCGGACCCGCCTCCCACACATCCTTCAACGCGATCCCATCGCGGCCGCGGATGTCCATCCGCAGCATCGGCCCGGTCATGGCGTCGAAGCCGGTGGCGAAGACGATGATGTCGAGCGGATATTCGCCCATGCCGGTGCGGATGCCGGAGGGCGTGATTTCCGTGATCGGCGTGGCCTTCACGTCCACCAGGGAAACGTTGTCCCGGTTGAACGTCTCGAAATAATCCGTGTCGATCGGCGGGCGCTTGGCCGCGTAGGGATGGTCGATGTCCGCCAGAATCGCCGCCGTCGCCGGGTCGTTCACGATCGAGCGGATCTTGCGTTTGATGAAGTTGGCGGCGGGCGCGTTGGCCTCCACGCTCATCATCATGTCGTGGAACACGGCGCGGAACTGCAACCCGCCGCGCTGCCAGGCGGCCTCATAGATCGCCTCGCGCTCGGCCTCCGGGGTTTCCAGCGTCAGACGGTCCTCGATCGCGAAGGGGTGGCCGTTCGCGGAAGCGCGCGTCGCCGTGCGGATTTCCGCGGCGGTGTCCTTGATCTCGCGTTTGAATGCCGGGGTCAGCGGCGCGTTGCGCGCGGGGACGCTGTAGTTCGCCGTGCGCTGGAACACGGTCAGGTGCGCGGCGGTCGCGGCGATCACCGGCGCCGCCTGGATGCCGGTCGAGCCGGTGCCGATCATCCCCACCCGCTTGCCGGTGAAATCCACGCCTTCGTGCGGCCATTGCCCGGTGTGGTACCAATCGCCCTTGAACTGATCCAGGCCAGGAATGTCCGGCACGTTCGCCGTGGACAGGCAGCCCACCGCCGTGACCAGGAATTTCGCGGTGATCGTCTCGCCCGCCTCGGTCAGGACACGCCAGCGGTTCGCGGCCTCGTCGTAATGGGCCGCGGCGACACGGGTGTTGAAGCGGATGTCGCGCTTCAGATCGAACCGGTCCGCGACGTGGTTGAGGTACCGCATGATCTCCGGCTGGCCGGGATACCGCTCCGTCCATTCCCATTCGCGCATCAGCTCCTGGGAGAACGTATACCAATACGCATGACTTTCGGAATCGCAGCGCGCGCCGGGATAGCGGTTCCAGTACCAGGTGCCGCCGACGCCCTCGCCCGCTTCCAGCACCTTGACGGACAGGCCCAGCCGGTCGCGCAGGCAGATCAACTGATAGAGGCCCGCGAAGCCCGCGCCGATCACCAGCGCGTCGAGATCGGCCGTCTGGCCGCTGGCGCCGCGCGCGGGCTGCTTCATCGCATCCGTCATGGTATCTCTGTCTCCGATTGCCCATCGCGATGGGCGTTGCCGATGATCGTGTCATACTCCATCCAGACGAAAATCCGCAAAACCGTGGTGACAAACCCCTGACCCGCCTCCATCCCTGGATGGGTTCCAGGGGCCGCCGCCGTCATGCCGCGCGGGAGAGTGGATGCCGTGTGATCCGGGTCAGGCGCGCGCGGCCCCTCTGGCGGCGGCCGCGCGCGCGCCCAACTGGACGTTTTCCGCGATCGGCCGCATTTTGTCCCTCCATGAGAAGGGGAGACAGCGATGCAAGCGGCGAAGAACCTGATCGTCATCATGTCGGACGAGCATAACCCGAAAGTCATGGGTCACGCGGGTCATCCCGTGATCACGACACCGCATCTGGACCGCATCGCCGCGTCCGGCACGCGTTTCACCGCGGCGTACACCCCGTCCCCCATCTGCGTGCCCGCGCGGGCGAGTTTCATCACCGGATTGCCGGTGCACCAGCATCATGCCTGGGACAACGCCATCGCCTATGACGGAACGATTCCCGGCTGGTCGCACATGCTGCGGGAACGCGGGCATCATGTCGCCTCCATCGGCAAGCTGCATTACCGGGGGCATGACAAGGAGGATCATGGGTTCACCGAAAGCCTGCTGGCCATGCACATCGCCAACGGCATCGGCGACGTGACGCATCTGATCCGCGATCCCAACGACATCCGCCTGACCGGCGCGAATCTGCTGCGTGACGCGAAACCAGGAGAGAGTGATTACACGCTCTACGATCGCCAGATCGCCGCCAAGGCGCAGGTCTGGCTGCGTGAGACCGGCACGAGGCGGCATGACAAACCCTGGGTTTTGTTCGTCTCCCTGGTCTCGCCGCATTTTCCGCTGACCGCGCCGCCGGAATTTTTTTACCAGTATCGCGGCCGCGCTCTGCCGCGGCCAAAAGCCTATGATCCAGAGGAACGGCCGATGCATCCTTATGTCGCGATGTACCGCCGCAAATCGCATTACGACGCGCCGTTCCGCACTGAGGACGATCTGAACCGGGCGCTGTCCGGTTATTTCGGTCTCGTTTCTTTCCTGGATGAGCAGGTGGGCAAGATCATGACGGCCCTCGACGCCTCCGGGCTGCGGGAGAGCACGCGGATCATCTATACGTCTGACCATGGCGACAATCTTGGCGCCCGCGGCCTGTGGGGCAAGGCGACGATGTATGAGGAAAGCGCCGGCATTCCCTTGTTGATTTCAGGCGCCGGTGTGCCCAAAGGCGGGAGGAGCGGGGTGCCGGTGACGTTGTGCGATGTGTCCGCCACCATCCTGGACGCGGTGGGCGCGGGGGAGGAGGCCGCCCGGCATGGGCTGGCCGGCACGTCGCTGCTCCGGTTGACCGATGCTCCCGCGGGCGACCGGGCCGCGTTGTCGGAGTTCCATACTTATGGTCCGGACGCGTTTTACATGCTGCGCACGGCACGGTACAAATACGTGCATTACGTGGGGGCGCCGCCGCAACTGTTCGATCTCGAAACGGACCCGGAGGAACTGAACGACCTTGGCGCCAGCAACCAGATGGCGGACATCCGCGCTGTGCTGGAGGCGCGGTTGCGTGCCCTGCTCGACCCCGAGGCGGTCGATCGCCGCGCGAAAGCGGATCAGGCGGCGATGATCGCGCGCCATGGCGGCGAGGCGGTGCTGCGCGCGCGGGAACCGGCGGCTTTCACCCCGCCTCCCGCCGCATCGGGGCATTGAGAGGGTTTTACCACGCGATGTCCGTGGGCATTGGTCCGCCGCGAAGCTTCCCCGGTGGAACCATCCGGAGATGCTCACCACGGAGGAAAAAGAACTGAACCCGCGCCGTACCGGCATGGCTTTTCTCCGTGCGTCTCCGTGCGTCTCCGTGGTTCTCCGTGTCCTCCGTGGTAAGAGCCTTCCGCCGCTTCCAGGGTTGTGCCGTGCCGCCATGAAGCGCAGCCTCCGGGCAGACCGGATCATCCGGCATGGTGACAAGGGAGCTTCCTCATGCGTTTTCTCACGCGCGTGCTTCTGGCGGTGCTGGCGCTGAGCCTTGGCGCCTTTCCCGCCCTGGCGCAGAAGCGCGGCGGCGTCCTGCTGCTGCCGCATGTGGACACCCCGCCCTCCCCGTCGATTCAGGAGGAGGCGACGGCCTCGGTGGTTATTCCGTTCATGTCGCTGTACAATAATCTGGTGATTTTCGATCAGCACATCCCGCAGAACACCTTCGAAACGATCAGGCCAGAACTGGCCACGGCATGGCAATGGGGGGCTGACGGCACGGCGCTGACCTTCACGTTGCGCCAGGGTGTCACATGGCACGATGGCAAGCCGTTCACTTCGGCGGATGTGAAATGCACCTGGGACATGGTCTCCGGCCTGGAGCCCGGCAAGATCCGTAAAAGTCCGCGCCAGGCCTGGTTCAGCAACCTGCGGGAAATCACCGTCAACGGCGATTTCGAGGTCACGTTCCATTTGAAACGCACCCAGCCTTCGTTCATCGCCTTGCTCGCGGCGGGGTGGTCGCCGGTGTATCCGTGTCACATTCCCTCGGCGCAAATGCGGACCAAACCAGTCGGCACCGGACCGTTCCGTTTCGTCGAATACCGGCTGAACGAGAGCATGCGGATGGAACGCAATCCGAGTTACTGGAAGCCCGGTCTGCCGTATCTCGACGGCATCGAGTTCCGCATCGTGCCCAACCGCGCGACCCGCATGCTGGGGTTCATCGCGGGCAAGTTCGACATGACCTATCCCACCGATGTTTCGGTGCCGCTGCGCAAGGAGATCGCCAGACAGGCCCCTCAGGCGCAATGCACGATGCGGCGTAGTAACGTCAGCACCAACCTGATCATCAACCGCGACGTGCCCCCCTTCAACAACCCCGCCATCCGCCGCGCCCTCGCTTTGGGCCTTGACCGCCACGCCTTCAACGACATCCTGAACGAGGGCGAGGGCAAGGTCGCCGGCACCATGCTGCCCCCGCCCGAAGGCGTCTGGGGCGTGCCGCCCGAAACGCTGGCCACCTTCCTTGGCTACGATCCCGATGTCACGAAACGCCGCGAGGAAGCCCGCGCCCTCATGCGCGAACTCGGCTACAGTCCGGAAAAGCGCCTGAAGACCAAAATCTTCACCCGCGACATCACGAGCTTCCGCGATCCCGCGACCATCCTGGCCGACCAGTTGAAGGAAATTTATTTCGATGTCGAGGTGGAGGCCGTCGATACGCCCCTCTATTACAACCGCGTTTTCAAGAAAGATTACATGATCGGTCTGAACCAGACCGGCAGTTCGCTCGACGATCCCGATCAGCATTTCTATGAAAATTACGCCTGCGGATCGCTGCGCAATTACACCAACTACTGCAATCCGGTGCTGGAACAGCAGTTCGAGCGCCAGTCGATGGAAACCGATCCCGCCAAACGCCGCGCCATCGTCTGGGAGATCGAACGCGTTCTGGCCGAGGATGTCGCGCGTCCCATCATCTTCCAGGGCATCGGCGCCGCGTGCTGGCATCCGTACGTGAAGAACATCACGATCATGGTGAACAGCATTTACAACGGCTGGCGGTGGGAGGATGTGTGGATGGACAAATGAGGGAACGATCGGCGGTCCGGGCGGAGGAAAGACCGCATTTTTAACACAGATTTTCAAGGCGAGACCACGGATTACACAGAGCCTGGAGGCATCGCCGCGCGCCAGCCTTCTGCTTTCCGGTGGCGGAATGGGATTCCGGCGCTTCGCGCGGGGAAAAGAACTCCGTGTAATCCGCTAAATCGTCTTCTTAATCTGTGTTAAAAAACAGCCTTTCCACCCCGCCGGCCAGAAATACAGAAAGGCGGACAGCCTTACTCCGCCGCCCGCCGCGCCTCCGTCCCGTCCTGGAACGCCGGCATCACCTCCCGCGCGAACCGCCGCAAATTCTCCCGCGACGTGCCCCCGCCATTAAGCAGGATATACGCCACCCCCTGATCCCGCAGAAGCTGAACCTTGCGGATGATCTCATCGGGCGTGCCGAACAGCGTCGCCTCCTCGTTCGCCTCGCGCGTGTCGGAGAACGCCATGATGCTGGCGGTGTTGTTGCCATCGGGCCGCTGGCTGATGCCGTGCAGGCGCTTTTGCGCCGCCATGCGCCGTTCGATCGCCGCGTCCTTCTCGGCCTTGTTGTCCGCGACGAAGAACGCCCGCGCCACACCCACCTGACGCGGATCGAAGCCGAAGCCGTTGGCCAGCATCGCGTCGCGGTACACATGGAACCGCTTCACCGTCTCATCGATCGAGGCGAACTGATCCAGCAACAGATTATGCCCGCGCGCCGCCACCCGGCGGATCGAATCGGGGTGTCCGGCGCCCTGCCAGAACGGCGGATGCGGGCGCTGGATCGTGGGCGGCTCAACCACGATGTCATCGAAACCCCAGAACTTGCCCTGGAAGCTGAACCGCTCGTTCGACACCCAGGATTTGGTGATGATGTCGATCGCTTCCTCGAACCGCGCCTGGCCTTCCTCCATGGGAATGCGGAAGCTGGCGTATTCGTTGTGGCGGTAGCCCTTGCCGACGCCAAAATCCAGCCGCCCGCCCGACAGCAGATCGACGGTCGCCGCCTGCTCGGCCAGCAGCACCGGATTGTGCCACGGCAGCACGATCACCGCGGTGCCCAGCCGGATGCGGGAGGTCTTGGCGCCGATCCAGGTCAGCAGGTTCAGCGTCGCCGAAACCTGGCCGAAGCCGGTGAAATGATGCTCGACGATGAACACGCTGGCGTAACCAAGCGATTCCGCCTCGATCACGTAATCGATGTAATCCCTGAAGCCCGCCGCGCTGTCCACATCCGGATTGTCGCTCCGTTGCGCCGTCGCGGCGCCGAACAAGCCAAATTTCATGAGCGATCCCCCGGTTTGGTGGTTGGCGTGGGAACGAACTGTGCTTAAACGAGACCCGTATCACAAGAGGCAAGGCTGGGCCAACGCTCCGGCGTCCAGGGATCCGGCGTACAGGGAGTGGGCAAGGCAGTGGGTGGCGGTCAAGGGCGATGGGCACAGGTCTGGCTGCCCGCGGCGGGTGTCTTCATTGGCGTGGCGCTGATCGCGGGGCCTTTCGCGGCCACCGTGCTGCGCAGTTTGCTGGTCTGGACCGGCGATAGCCCGTCTTTGTCGGCCGGTAACTTCGTCACCCTGTTCACCGACCCGCGCTTCGTCAGCGCCGCGCTGAACACCCTGATCGCCGGTGTCTGCACCACCGTCCTCAGCCTGCTACTGGGCTTTACCCTGGCTTTCCTGGTGGCGCGCACCGACATGCCGGGACGGCGCTGGCTGGAGACGGCCAATCTGGTGCCGTTCTTCCTCTCCCCCTACGTGGGCGCGATCTCCTGGATCTATCTGCTGGCG
>JAYVCG010000186.1:0-4005 GCA_043750075.1 Acetobacteraceae bacterium
CGTCCAGCTCGAAATCCCCCTCGAACCCCACCGCCGCGTCAACGATCTCCTGGGCATGCGCACGGCCCAGGGAGGACCGGCGGTGGCGGAGGTGACGGATCGCTGGGTCGCGGCGCGCGGGCGGCGGATTTTTTGCCGGGTCTACCGCCCCTCCACAGACAAGCCGTTGCCGGTGCTGGTGTGGTTCCACGGCGGCGGCTGGGTCTGGTCCTCGGTCGATACGCATGACCGTTTGTGCCGCGAATACGCCACCGCCGCCGGAGTGGCCGTCGTCAACGTCGATTACGCGCTGTCGCCGGAAGCCAAATTCCCCCAGGCGGTCGAGGAATGCGCCGCTGTCGTGCGCCACATCGCCGGACACGGCGCGGAGTGGGGCCTGGATGGGTCACGCATCCTTCTGGGCGGCGATTCGGCGGGCGGCAATCTCTGCCTCGCCACCGCGTTGCTGCTGCGCGATCAGGGTGGACCGGCGTTGCGCGGCATCGTCGCCTACTATCCCGTCTGCGACAGCCGCTTCGACACGCTGAGCTACCAGCAGTTCGGCGCCGGGGGCCATGGCCTGAACCGGCAACGGATGGCGTTCTACTGGAGCGTCTACGCCACGCATGAGGGCGACCGCTCGCATCCCCTCGCCGCCGTGGGACGCGCGGATTTACGCGGATTGCCGCCGGTGCTGGTGCATCTGGCGGAACTCGACGTGCTGCGCTCCGAGGGCGAGGCGCTGGTGGTGAAACTGCGGGAAGCGGGCGTCGCGGTGGAGACCGAAACGTTCCCTGGCCTCGTGCACGGGTTTGTGCGCGCGACGGAATTCGTGAGCAAGGCGCGCGCGGCGATGGACAAAGCGGTGGCGTTCATCAAACGCGTGGCGTGAAGGCGTAAGGCTTCCCGCCACGCGGGACACGGAGAAGCATGGAGGCGCGTGGCGTTTCCCGGTGGTCACTGAACGCCGCCGTTCACCCAGGGGAGGTTGACGTGCCCGCGTGGCACGCCATTCTGGCGGTCTGCGATGGGCAGATCACTTACCCAAAGGGGAGAAAACAGCATGGGACAAACCGTTCAGCTCACCGCGAGCGATGGCTTCACGCTTGACGCTTACGTCGCCGGTCCGGCGGACGCCAAGGCCGGGGTCGTCGTGATCCAGGAAATTTTCGGCGCCAATCATCACATTCGTGACATGGCCGACCGTTTCGCCGCCGCCGGTTATGCCGTGGTCGCGCCCGCCTTGTTCGATCGCGCGCAGAAAGGCGTGGAACTTGGTTACACCGCCGACGACATCGCCAAAGGCCGTGATTTTCGCATGAAATTGTCCGATGCCCAGGTGATGCTGGATGTGGAGGCGGCGGCGAAACATTTGGCGGGGAAGAAGCTGGGGATCGTTGGGTATTGCTTTGGCGGAACGGTCGCCTGGTGGGGCGCCACGCGTTCCAAAAGCTTCGCGGCGGCGTCGTGCTGGTACGGCGGCGGCATTCCCGGCACCAAGGACGAGAAGCCGAACTGCCCGGTGCGGATGCATTTCGGGGAGAAGGATGCCTCGATCCCCATGACCGACGTGAACGCGGTCCGCGCGGCGCAGCCGAAAGTCGAGGTTTATGTCTATGACGGCGCGCAGCATGGTTTCGGCTGTAACGAGCGCGACAGCTACAACAAGGCCGATTACGATCTGGCGCAGCAACGCACGCTGGAACTGTTCGCGAAGAATCTTGGCTGAACGATGAACGAAACACTCCCGTTCCGGTTGGGGCGGGGGTGGCGACGAAATCCGGCGCCGCATGAAAAAGGCTGACGTGAACCAGGACGATCTGCTACCCCTGATTGATTTGATCTACCAGGCCGGCACCGAACCGGCCCAATGGCGCGCGGTGCTGGAACGGATCATCGCGCGGCACCATGGCTCGGCCGTTCTGTTCATCCAGGACACCCGCACCAACAACGCCGGATTCGTCGAATGCATGGGCCACGATCCGGTTTTCATGCGATCCTATGCCGGGCATTTCGCCGCGATCAATCCCATGAAGGACAAATGGGCTGCCGCGCCGGAGGGCGCGATCATCGAAAGCCACAAAGCGCTGGACCGGGCGGCGTTCGATCGCAGCGAATTCTATAACGATTTCTTCCGGCCGATGGACGCGTATCACGGCATCGGCTCGGTCATCCTCAAAACCGGCACGGTCGTCACGAATTTCTCGATGCAACGCGCGGCACGGTACGGGATTCACGACGAGGCGGAAATCGGCCGGCTCCGTGTCCTGACCACGCACATGAAACGCTCGATCCAGATCTCACGCGCCCTGACCGCCGCGCACTGGGCGCGGGACGCGGCCACCACCCCGGCCAGCGGGCCGGACAGCGGGTTCGTGTTCACCGACGCGGACGGACGGATTTTGTTCGCCGATCCAATGGGCGAAACCATCCTCCGCGCCGATGACGGGCTGGGCGTCACCAACGGCCGCCTCCGCGCCGCGGAATCCACCAGCACCGCGCGTCTGCTGGCGATGATCCACGCGGCCGCGCGCACCGCGGCGGGGAAGGGCGCGCGATCCGGTGGTGTACTGGGCTTGCCGCGGCGGCGGGAGGGACCGCCGCTCGCGCTGCTGGTCAGTCCATGGCAAGGCAACCCGGTCGATTATGGCATTCCCGGACCAGCGGTGCTGATCATTGTCGAGGGCCCGCGCCGTGCGCCCCAGCCCGGCGCGGCGGGCGCCGCGATGCTGTATGGCCTGACCGCGGCCGAAACGCGCCTGCTGGAGGCATTGCTCACCGGCCGCCGCCTGGCGGAGCACGCCGCCGACGCGCGCATCAGCCTCGCGACGGCCAAGACGCATTTGCAGGCAGTGTTCGCCAAAACCGGGCAGCGGCGGCAGACCGATCTGGTGCGGGCGGTGCTGTCTTCCCCCATTGCCCGCCATCAGGCCGGGTTTAAGGACTGAAACCGCGCGTCTTCGCGTTGTCCTCATCTGGTCTGTCTTTTGCATGGTAACAGACCAGCGCCATGCCTAGACTGACCACGTCCAACCGCCCCACGTCCAACCGCCCCATGTCCACCGCCCATGTCCACCGCCGGGAAGCCGCCTCATGACCGTCCCACCCACCGCGCCGCCTGGATTGCTCGAAGCCTACGACAAGGGGGGCCATTACTGTGAGATGACGGACAGCGCCGCGCGCGATCCCCGGATCGCGGAAATCCTCGCGCGGCTGTCCCGCCTGGCGCCCGCCGATCTGAAGCACCGCGCCGAAATCGCCGAGGCGGAGCTTTACAATCTCGGCATCACCTTCACCGTCTATTCGGACCGGGACGTGATCGACCGCATCCTGCCCTTCGATCTGGTGCCCCGTATCCTGACCGCGGCGGAATGGGATGTGCTGGAACGCGGCGTGATCCAGCGTGTCACCGCGTTGAACGCGTTCCTGTGGGACATTTATCACGACCGCGCCATCCTGCGGGACGGGATCGTGCCGCCGCAACTCGTGCTTGGCAATCCGAACTACCGGCCAGAGATGATCGGTCTGAACGTGCCGCACCGCACCTATGTCCATGTCTGCGGCACCGACATCATCCGCGATGAGACCGGCGCCTTCCTGGTGCTGGAGGACAATGCCCGCACTCCCTCGGGTGTGTCCTACGTGCTGGAGAACCGGCACATGATGGCGCGCATGTTTCCCGATCTGTTCGATGGCATCGCCGTCCGGCCCGTCAGCGATTACGGCATGCGGCTGCATCAGGCGATGACCGAGATCGCCCCCGCGGGCGACGCCGAGCCGCGCGTCGTGCTGCTGTCGCCCGGCATCTACAACTCGGCCTATTTCGAGCATATCTTCCTGGCGCGCGAAATGGGCGTGCCGCTGGTCGAGGGCAGGGATCTGATCGTCGAGGATGACCGCGTCTGGATGCGCACCACCGCGGGTCTGGCGCCCGTCCACGCGATCTACCGCCGTCTCAACGACGAATTTCTCGATCCCGCCGTCTTCAATCCCGACAGCACCCTGGGCGTGCGCGGCCTGATCGAC
>JAYVCG010000187.1:0-5705 GCA_043750075.1 Acetobacteraceae bacterium
CGGGGCCGCCGAGATCGCCGCGCTGTGGGGCGGCAACTTTTTGCGCGTCATGCGCATTGCCGGAGATAACGCCAAGGTCTGAACTGACATGCTCCGAACCGTCCGACTGCCAAACGAAACCGATGTGCCGGCTTTGGGCCAGGGGACCTGGTATATGGGCGAGGGCCGTCGCCCCGCTGCTGCCGAGGCGGATGCGCTGAAACTTGGCATTGAGCTTGGCATGACGCTGATCGACACCGCCGAGATGTACGCCGAGGGCGGCGCCGAAAAGGTGGTGGCCCAGGTGGTGGAGGGGCGGCGGGACGGGGTTTTCGTTGTCAGTAAGGTGTATCCGCGCAATGCCTCCCGCGCCGGAGTTCCGGCGGCCTGCGCGCGCAGTCTGAAACGGTTGAACACCGATCGGATCGATCTCTATTTGCTGCACTGGCGCGGCTCGTATCCCCTGGCCGAGACGGTCGCGGCGTTCGAGGCGCTGAAACAGGAAGGCAAAATCCGCCACTGGGGCGTATCGAATTTCGATACCGCGGACATGGAGGAACTGTTCCGTGTTCCAGGCGGCGACCAGTGCGCCGCCAACCAGGTGCTGTACCATCCCGATAGCCGAGGCATCGAATACGACCTCCTGCCATGGTGCGCCGCGCGCGGGGTCGCGGTCATGGCCTATTCGCCGTTGTCGCACAACGCCAGCCGGTTATTGGGCTCGCCCGCGTTGCAGGCGGTGGCACGGCGGCATGGCGTGACGGCGGCGCGGGTGGCGCTCGCCTGGGGGTTGCGGCATCCGCATGTCATATCGATCCCGAAAGCCTCCGGCGCGGCGCATGTGCGCGACAACGCCGCCGCCCTGGACATGGTGCTGACGGAGCAGGACCTGGCGGAGATCGACGCCGCGCACCGCCCCCCGTCGCGCAAGCAGGCGCTGGATTTGTTGTAGGAACGATCTGGGCACGCCCAGACACTTTCCTGGCATCATGGCCCGCGTCCTCGGTGATGAAGCGGGCCAGGCAATCGGCACGGGCGGCTCAGAAGGCGCACCGCCCTGGTTCACCCCAGCCCGTAACGCCCCAGCAGCCACAGCTTCCGCCACAGGGGCAGGCTGACCCGTTCAGCGGGGTTCCGCCAGCCGCTTTGTTCCAGACACGTCAGGATCGCCGCATAGGTTTCCCCCATCAGCCGCGCCGGTTTCATGGCCTTCGGATCGCACCGCGCCATGAAAATCCGCGCCTGTTGAAAATGCTCCCGCGCGTCCGCCGCCAGCCGCGCGCATACCTTGGGCAAACCGGGGGAGGCCAGCGCCTGGGCCGAGTCATGGGGCACGGCTTCCTGATCCAGATACTCGGCGGGCAGGTAAAGCCGCCCGCGATCCGCGTCCTCCTTGATGTCCCGGAGAATGTTGGTCAGTTGCAGCGCGCGGCCCAGATGGAAGGCGACCTGGTCGGCACTGGCGGAGGCATCGCCAAACGCCCGCACCGACAGCCGCCCGACCGCCGCCGCGACGCGATCACAGTAAAGATCGAGCGTCGCCAGATCGGGGGCCACGATAACCGTTTCGGCGTCCATCCTCATGCCGTCGATGACGGCGGCGAAATCCTCCTCCCGCAGGCCGAATTGCTGGACGGCGGCGGCGAGGACACGGGTAATGGGGCCTTCCGATTCGCCCCGGTACAAACCCGCGACATGGGCACGCCAGGCGGCCAGTCCGGCGCGTTTTTCGGGCAGGGTGCCATCCTCATCGGCGATGTCGTCCACGACGCGGCAGAAGGCGTAAATCGCGTACATCGCATGCCGCCGGTCGGGCGGCAACACCCGCATCCCGCGGTAAAACGACGTTCCCGCCTTGCGTACCACCGCCTCCACCGCGTCCAAATCTTCCTGGGCCGCGCCCAAAGGGGTGGCCAAGGGAGTAGTCAGCGCCACGCGAAGGCGCCAAGCGCCCGCAACAGGCTCAACATGCCGTCCCGTTTGGTCAGCGCCACCCGTTGCGCCAGCGGATCGTTCTTGCTGAGCCGCGCGGCGAGGCGGGCGGCCAGCTTGCAGATCATCGTGGTTTCCGCCCGCAACCGGCGGCTGCGCACCATGTGGGGCAGTTCCTCGGCGGCGAGGTTCAGCCGGTCCACCCGGTCCAGGATGGTGATGAACACGCGGCGCAGCGACGGGGTCTCGGCGGGCCGCAGCAGATCGAGCGGTCTGGTGCTGAAATGCCGCATCAGCACCTGCGGGACATAGCAGCGGTCCATGTCCCGCATGTCCTCGGCGCAATCCTGGAGATGATTAAGGATTTGCAACGAGATGCACAGCGCGTCGGAAGGACCGTAACAGCCCGCCTTCTCGCCATGCAGATCGAGCACGTACCGCCCGACCGGCACCGCCGAATAGCGGCAGTAATTGTACAGCTGATCGAAGGTCTCATACCGGTTCATGGTCGCGTCCTGGCGGAACGCGACCAGCAGGTCGGTGGCGTGAACGGGCGAGACTTTGGTTTCCGCCAGACTCTCCCGCAGCCGCGTGGCGCTTGGCGATCCTTCCTGGCGGCGGCCCAACAGCACGTCTTCCATCAGGTTCAGGCGGACGACCTTGTCGGCGGGCTTCAGGACCGGCGAGTCGGCGATGTCGTCGGCGTTGCGCGCGAAGGTGTAATAAGCATGGACATGCTTGCGCAGACGGCGGCTGAGCAGCAGGGAGCCGACGGGGAAATTCTCATCGGTGCGGTCCTTGCCGGACCATGCCTCGACATTCTCAATGCGGGTTTCAGCGGTGATATGATTCACGGTGTCCCTCCGGCATAGGCGCGCCCCTTCCAAACGACTCCCAGGCCACGATGGTAATGCACCGCGGAGCCAATCGTGGCGGCCATGTAAAACAAAGCGATCAGTGGCAGGGCCAGAGCCCAGAGAAAGGAACGGTCAAAACGCCGCAGCGTCGGCAGGAAGGTGGCGGCCGACGCCAGCCAGACGAGCAGCCCCAGTACGCGGACCATGCCATGGCCAGACAGGGCGGCGAGGGGCGGCGCCAGCCAGACCAGCGCCATGCCCACGATGGTAGCCGCCAGCACCAGGGGGGAGAAGCGCAACTGGGCGTAGGCCGAGCGGGCGATCATGCGCCAGACGGAGCCACAGTCCGGGTACGGCCGCACGGAACGCGCCAGCGCCGAATGGCCCAGAAAAATCCTTCCGCCGGTTTTCACCGCGCCCGCGAGGGCGATATCGTCGATCAAAGCGCCCCTCACGGCCTTAATGCCACCAATGCGCGTCAGGGCGCGGCGGCGGATCAGAACCGTGCCACCCGCCGCCGCCGCCGTCGCGCATGACGGATTATTCACCCATGCGAACGGGTACAGCAACTGAAAGAAGAACACGAACGCCGGAATGAGTGCTTTTTCGGCCAAACTGTCACAGGACAGCGCCACCATCTCCGACACCATGTCCAGATCGTGCCGCTCCGCCAGCGCCACGAGGCTGGCCAGATGCGGCGGATCGTGCTCGATATCAGCGTCGGTGAGAAAGAAATACTCCGGCCGATCCGATTCGAGGGATTCCGCCGCTGTCACGCCCTGATGCACGGCCCAGAGCTTGCCCGCCCACCCCGCCGGACGGGACGCGCCGGTCAGCACGGTCAGGCGGGAATCGGCGATGGCATGGGCCAGGGCGCCAGTCTCATCCGCGCTGCGGTCATCGACCAGGATGACGCGGAAGGGACCAGGGTAATTCTGCGCCAGCAGGGAGCGCAGCGCGCGTTCGACCAGCGGCGCCTCGTCCCGCGCGGGCACCACCACGGTCACGGCGGGCGCGCGCATGGGCGTGGCGGCCGGCAGCACCGGACCCGCGCGCCAGAACTGGCCGCGCATCGTCAGCAGCCAGCCCCAGATCAGGGCGGAAACAACGGCCAGAACGGTCATGCGGCTTTTGGCGAGATCACGCGCGCAACATGCCGGTGGCGCGGAACCAGGCCACCGCGTCCTCCACCGCCTGGCGCGCGGGACGGGCGGTGAAGCCCAGTTCGGTCTGGGCTTTGGTTGACGAATAAAACATCTTCTTGCGCGCCATCTTCAGGTGGTCGGTGGTCATCAGGGGCGGGATGCCGGTCAGGCGCGCGGTCTTCTCCATGATCCAGGCGATGGGCCAGATCACCGGCTCGGGCAGGCGGATGCGCGGGGGACGCTGTCCGGCCACATCGGCGATCAGGGTCAGGAGATCCTTCAGCAGCAGGTTCTCCCCGCCCAGTACATAGCGTTCGCCGATCCGGCCTTTTTCCAGGGCCAAAGCGTGTCCCTCGGCGACATCATCGACGTGAACGACATTCAGCCCGGTATCAATGTAGGCCGGGATGCGTCCCGCGGCGGCGTCCAGCACCATTTTGCCGGTGGGGGTGGGTTTGATGTCGCGCGGGCCGACCGGGGCGGCGGGGTTGACCACGATCACCGGCAGCGACTCCTTCGCGGCGAGTGCGAGCACCGCGCGTTCCGCCAGGTATTTCGAGCGTTTGTAGACGCCGACGAAATCGGCCTCGTTGGTGGGTGTCGCCTCGTCCGCCGGGGTGCCGTCGCCGATCTGGCCAAGGGCGGCGACGGAGCTGCAATGGACGATGCGTGTGGCGCCCGCGTCCGCCGCCGCGCGGATCATCGCCAGGGCGCCCTCGACGTTGGCGCGCATCATTTCGGCGGGCACGGGCACCCAGAAGCGGTAATCGGCGGCGACATGGATCACGTGGCTGCATCCGGCGGCGGCGCGGGCGAGGGAGGCGGGGTCGGTAAGGTCGCCGGTGACGATTTCCGCGTCAACGTTTTCCAGGTTGCGCCGGTCGCTGGCGGGGCGGGCCAGCAGGCGCAGCGCGTGGCCGCGGCGGACCAGGACGCGGGCGACGGCGGAGCCAACGAAGCCGGTGGCGCCGGTGAGGAGGGTTGTCATGCGCCGCTCCATAGACGATCGGAGGGGGGTGAGGAAAGCGTCAGGGCTCCGCCCTGAAACCCGCCAGGAGGCGCTGCCTCCTGGACCTCCGCCAAAGGCTCGCCTTTGGAAACCTTCCATGGGAGACTCCAGGGGATGGGTCCGGGGCAAAGCCCCGCTTGCCCCCCCAGGCCCACCCAGGCAAAACCCCCTCCAATGAAACACCTCTCCTACATCCTCGCCCTCCTGGGCCTGCTGATCGGCGTGGTCCTGCTGGCGTATTTTGGCATCGGCAACGTGACCGCCTCGATCCGCCGCATCGGCTGGGGAGAATTCGCCCTCATCGCCGGCTGGCAAATCGTGCTGTTCCTGATCCTCGGCTTCGCCTGGAGCCTCATCATGCCCGCCCGCCACCGCCACCGCCTCTGGGTGCCCATCTGGGGCCGCATGGTGCGCGACGCCTCCGCCAACTGCCTGCCCTTCTCCCAGGTCGGCGGCTTCATCTTCGGCACCCGCGCCATCACCCTCCAGGGCGTCGCATGGCATACCGCCACCGCCTCCACCGTCGTCGATGTCACCGCCGAGTTTCTGGCCCAGATAGCCTTCGCCTGCATCGGCCTCGTCATCCTTCTGCTGCGCGTACCCGGATCGGCCATCGCGACCCCGGTGGAGGCCGGGATCGGCCTCGCCGTGCTCGCCTGTCTCGCCTTCATCTGGTTCCAAAAAGACGCGGGAACGCTGTTCGCCAAACTCGGCGTCCGCATCGCCGGGAACCGCTTCCAGGACGCCAGGGAACGCGTGGACACCCTCCAGGCCGAACTCGCC
>JAYVCG010000188.1:0-4317 GCA_043750075.1 Acetobacteraceae bacterium
TTCCCCGATCTGGATGAGCTGTACAAGCGTCAGGCCAGCGAAACGAATGTCGCGAAGCGTGAGGCGTTGTTGCATCAACTGCAACAAACCCTGCACGACCGGCGGCGTTTCGTGCCGATTTACGATTACGTCTGGGCCAGCGGCATCGGGCCAAAGGTGGAGGAGCCGTCGCTGATGCGGATCAATCCGTATCCATGGTCGGCGCCGCTGGAGGATGTGCGGTTGAAAAAGCCGTGACCGGGCGGGCCGGTTCCCCATCAGCGCCGGGCGCTGGTCACGCGGGGAAATTCAATCCCTGGTAAAGTTCCGCCAGCGGCAGCGTGATCTCCAGCCCCGGCAATGTCAGCGTCCCATCCCTATGCGCGCTGGCGATCCAGGGGCCGCCTGGGTCGCGTTGAAACAGTGTCGCGGCGACGGCGGTCTGTTCCAGCAGCACGTAGCACCGCAACGAGGGCAGGACGGCGTAATCGATCAGTTTCTCCACCCGGTCGGTGGTGGCGGTATCGTCGGACAATACCTCGAAGATCGCCACCGCGTCGGTCAGTGTCCTGGTGGTCTGGTCGAGCGGTCCCGCGCAGACCAGGACATCCGGGTAACGGATGCGTGCCCCGGTACGAAGCCGCATTTCATGAATGGTCCGGAAGGGCTGGTCAGCCAATAAACCGCGCAGAAGCACCCGCAGATTGAACACGATATCCTGATGCGCGATGCTGCCACCAGTCATGGATATGACATGCTGTCCGTCGAACTCATGTTTCCCTTCCTGCCGGTCTTCCCAGGCGAGGAAAGTCTCCGTGGTCCATGGCCGGTCCAGCACTGTGTCCATGGGCGGGAGCGTAGCCGGAAACGGTATCGCGTGTCGATCATGTCGCGCTTTTCCCCGCCGGGCCGCGCCAGGGAAACCGCGCGCCAGCCCCACGCGGAGGCCAGCGTTGACATCCCCCACCGGCCCGCCCAATTTCCGCCGCCGAACCAGCCAGGGAACGTCCGCACATGGCCGCGAACAGCCTTCAGAAACCCATAGAAGATTTGTGGGAACAACGCGACAGCCTGACCTCCGCCACCAAGGGCGAGGCGCGCGACGCGGTGGAAGCAGCACTTGAAGCCCTCGACAACGGCACCGTCCGCGTCGCCGAGAAAATCGGCGGCCAGTGGCAGGTCAATCAGTGGCTGAAGAAAGCCGTGCTGATGTCGTTCCGCCTCACCGATTCCCATCCCATGGAAGGCCCCGGCGGCGCCCCGGTCTGGGACAAGGTGCCGATGAAATTCACCGGCTGGGGCGAGAACCGCTTCAAGGAAGCCGGTTTCCGCGCCGTCCCCGGCGCCGTCGTCCGCAAATCCGCGTTCATCGCGCCGGGCGCCGTGCTGATGCCAAGCTTCGTCAACCTCGGCGCCTATGTCGGCCGCAACACCATGGTCGATACCTGGGCCACGGTCGGAAGCTGCGCCCAGATCGGCGCCAACTGCCATCTGTCGGGCGGTGTCGGCATCGGCGGCGTGCTGGAGCCGTTGCAGGCCAACCCCGTCATCATCGAGGATGATTGCTTCATCGGCGCCCGCTCCGAGGTCGCGGAGGGCGTCATCGTCGAACAGGGCGCCGTGCTGTCGATGGGTGTGTTCATCGGCGCCTCCACCAAGGTCGTCGATCGCGCGACGGGGGAAATCCACATGGGCCGCGTGCCCTCGTATTCGGTCGTGGTGCCCGGCTCGATGCCCGGTAAGCCGTTACCGGACGGCTCGCCCGGACCGTCGCTGTACTGCGCCGTCATCGTCAAGATCGTGGACGCGCAGACCCGCGCCAAGACCTCCATCAACGAACTGCTGCGCGATTGAGCCACGGCAGCGCTTCCTCTCCACTGGTCTCGCCTGGCCGTCGGGGAACGGTCGTGACGTTTTGGAACATCGACAAGAAGCTGTCGTTAGTACCTGACATCGCGTTGCTGATGAAGGAGACGGACTGCGACATCCTCGTCCTCGCGGAAACTGGCGGCGCGCGTGTCGATTTGGACACGGTATTGCAGCAAACCGTCGACCGGCGCGTGCGCCATATTACCCCTTTTGGCAAAGTTGTTCACGTCTGGACGACGCTGACGAGCAAGGAAATTCGGAATGCGAGTTCGAAAGACCGGTTCGAGGCGTTCAGGGTCCAAACCATGGCCCCCGAACCAACTCTGATGGTTTTCGCGCACCTAAGGTCGAAAGTTGGGCGTGCTACCGCCGGCGAAGTGCTGGACACAAAGGAATTCGCCGCTAACGTGCGCGCGATCGAAAAGCGGCCATGGTCTGTTGGACGCACGATTGTCGCCGGTGATCTCAACCTGTGGCCCTACGACGACGCTATGCTGCTTCCCGAGGTTTTGGGAGCCTCGGCGTCGCGGACCATCGTCGCGGGACAACCAACAAAGCGGCGGAACGGCTCAGTTTTCGACCGTTTTTACAATCCCACGTGGAACCTTTTAGGTGATGCGAGTGGCCCGCCAGGGACATATTATTGGGAAAACGATGCCCGTGGCGGCAATTGGTATTGCCTCGATCAGATCTTACTGCGTGCTCCGCTGATCCAGACTTTTGCGCTGTCATCGCTGCATGTGGTAACTTCAATAAATGGAAGGGCCCTGATCGCGCCGAATGGTCGCCCCGAGCCACAATGGTCTGATCATCTGCCAATCACGTTCGCTTTGGAGACCTGACCGATGCCTAAGCAAAAGCACACAAGCTTGTGGCCACCAAGCCTGAAGGGTGCCCAGGGCTTTGATATAAAGGGTTTCCTGCAAACCCAGGCGCGGGATTTAAAGCGTTTGGTTAACGGCGCTTTCGATGTCGTCATCGAGTCGCGCGTCGTCGAAAGTCTTTTTATATATAACTTCACGATAGCGTTACCGCGACGGGATTATCGTTATCAATTATTCTCAATCCGCATGATTGGCGACGATTTTCCAGCGCGAATCGTTGCCCCCCATCTACCAGAACCGCGTCAGGTCATACCGGTCTCCGACAAGGAGGAACTGGAACAATCCCTCCGGTTGTTGTTCCATGACCCTAGTACGACCAAAATCGTCGTTGCGCTCGCCAGCGAAGGGCGTGAGCCGGACGACGAGGCCAGTGCCGCCGCGTCCGGCTAGGCTTACGTGACCGAAAATTGGTGCCCCGCTATCTGTTTGAATCACGTCGTGATTTTTGGCAAAGACATCCTGATGACCATGCATGACCTCTCCGATCCGCTGCCGCTCGCCCAGGGATTGATCCGGTGTCATTCGGTGACGCCCGCGGACGGGGGATCGCAGGATGTGCTGGCCGAGGCGCTGAGCCGCCTTGGCTTCACCATTCACCGGCTGCGCTACGGTGACATCGAGAACCTGTTCGCCCGCCGCGGCACGGAAAGCCCGCATTTCTGCTTCGCGGGGCATACCGACGTGGTGCCGGTCGGCGCCGTGAACTGGCGCGGCGATCCGTTCGGCGGCGAGGTGCGGGACGGCGTGCTGTACGGACGCGGCGCCTGCGACATGAAGGGCGCCATCGCCGCCTTCGTGGCCGGGGTCGCGAGTTCTCCTGTCCGCGATGTAACGTGAGCAGGTTCTGCTTCCGCAACGTCTGGGCTTTCAAATCCCAGATGACCTCGGGGAGCAGGACATCGTGCCGGGCCAGTGACAAGGCGAACGCCCCTTCGGCCTCAGCGCGAGTCAACCCTGCCGCCGCTTCCAACAACGCCTGCCATGCCCGATCCGTGGGGAGTCCATCCGGATGATCGGCGAGAACATCCCGTGCGATCTCGCCGAGCTGGTCCTGAGTCGGCAGTTCGTGATCGACGATCACGAAGGCGCGTTCGAGTTCGACCGGCAGCGTGACGACCGGTGACAGCACGACGATAAACGTCCGGCTCTGCTTTCCCGCCACGAGTTGCTCGAACAGTGTCTGGACATTCTCGGCACTGTTCAGGAAGCGGTGAAAGTTCGGCAGGACGAGCAACGTCGTGTGCTCTGCTTCGGCTGCGTTGCGACTCGTTGAAATCTGCGGCACCAGTGTGGGCAATGCCTTCAGGACGGCGAGCGGATCATTCACTTCGGGCACCGTGGCGTTTGAGTCGGCCGGGAACCTCAACCCGCGTGCGATGTCCCACACGGCCAGCGTCCATCCCTGGCGACGGGCGTGCTCAACGAGTTCCCGTTCGGCCTCATCAGGCTCGACGGTCTGAACCCAGAGTCCGCTGAAGGCGGCGTTGATGTAGTCGCTCAATTGGCTGACAAGGCTCATGGAATGTTGTTCCTTTTGTGATTGGCGTAAAGAGGATGCTCTTCGCAGCGTGTCCCCAGAAACGAC
>JAYVCG010000189.1:0-5948 GCA_043750075.1 Acetobacteraceae bacterium
CCCAGATCAGAGCATGGGTGTCGAGCAGGAGGTCCAGAGAGAGCCGCCCTCGAACGGATTCCGTATGTCATCAGGCAGTGGCTTGTCGAAATCAGGCCCTACCGTGACCTGACCGGCCAGCAGGCCCAGGGGACGAGGCGTGGTTCTCCGGGCCAGGGGCACAAGGCGTGCCAGAGGACGGCCCGCCTTGGCGATGACGATTTCCTCACCCCGCGCGGCGCGTTCCACGAAACGGGAGAGGTTGGTCTTGGCTTTGTACAGGTTGACGGTTGCCATGGCGGCCCCCTGACCAAGGTTGATCAGGATATGGAGGGCGGAGGCAGCAGGTCAAGGAAAGGCGAGTGGCACGTCTCAGAAACGCAGGCTGACGGAGATTTCACGGCTGTCCCGCCAGACGCGGGCATTCACCACGGCATGAGGCGCGATGCGCGCGAGTTCCCGTTGTATGTCGCCAACGCCTGACACACGCGATCCGTTGAAGGAAAGGATGACATCATCCGGCCGCAGGCCAGCCGCCGCGGCGACGCCTCCGGCACCCACATCCAGCAACACGACGCCACGCGGCGGGTTAAGGTCCAGCGAGGACGCCATGTCGGCTGTGATCATGTCCGCCCGGACCGAAAGCGTGGGAGACGCGGGAATCGCGGCCGTGGCGGACACCGGCACGAGTTCAGGCGCCAGCGCCGCCACGGGCGCGGGCTTCACCACCTCGGCGATACGCCAGCCGCGCGCCTGCATGCAGTCATTATAGTTCGTGTTCTGCTCAATCGCCCCGGCGATGCCGCCCGCGATGAGCGCGACGGCCGTGGCGGCGGCGACGAAACGCGCCGAGCCCGCCGCGCCAAATCCGCGGCTCGTCGAGGAGCCTCGCGCGAACAGCCTGCACTGCGCCGCCTCCGGCCCAAGCGCCATCCCCGACATTCCTGGGCCGGGCACGTAACTATGCTGCGCGCAGGCAGTCAATGTCAGACAAGTCAATACCAATGAGAAACCGGCGGACGGCTTGTGCATCGCGCTCTCCATCATAATGGAAAATATCGTGAGATACCATTTCTCACGCGTGCGGCATCTCATGGACGCACGGCGCGAAATCCATGACGCTGTCATGAAGCATGTCGGTGGTATTGTTAAAAACAAATTTCCTGTGTGTTGCCGCTGACCAATGACGTATATCGATATCCCTTTCAGGAATCTTACACTGACGAATGATCGCGAAAGGCAATGGCCTTCTGACGGGGAGCCCTGATCAAGAAACGCGGGGCTCCCGCTCCTTTATAAATACTATATAGTAACTATTTCATCAAATCCCACCATCGCCACGGCCCGCTGGCTTCCACCAGACCGGGGCGCCATGTTTTACTCCCCTACCCCCCAATTCTCTCGATATCCGCCCCGCACGCGGCCAGCTTGCGCTCCACCGCCTCATACCCGCGATCCAGGTGGTAGACCCGGTTCACCACCGTCTCCCCCTTCGCCCCGAGACCCGCCAGGATCAGCGACAGAGACGCCCGCAGATCGGTCGCCATCACCGGCGCGCCCTTCAACGAAGGCACCCCGCGCACGATGGCGGAGGCACCGTGGACGTTGATCCGCGCCCCCATGCGGTTCAGCTCCGGCACATGCATGAAACGATTCTCGAAAATCGTCTCCGTGACCATCGACGCGCCCTCGGCCACCGACATCAGCGCCATGAACTGCGCCTGCATGTCGGTCGGGAAACCAGGATAGGGCTCGGTCATCGCATCCGCGCCGTGCAGCCCGTTCAGGCGGCGCACCATCAGGCCGCCATCCTGTTCGGCGATGTCCACGCCTGCTTCGCGCAGGGTGCGCACCGTGGCGCCCAGGTGCTCCAGGCGGGCGTCGCGCAGGAACACGGAACCGCCGGAGATGGCGGCGGCACAGGCATAGCTGCCGGTCTCGATGCGGTCGGGGATGATGCGATGGGCGGCGCCATGCAGCGTTTTCATCCCCTCGATCGTCAGCGTGCCGGTGCCGATGCCGGTGATCCGCGCGCCCATGCCCACGAGGCATTCGGCGAGGTCGGTGATCTCCGGCTCGCACGCCGCGTTGGCCAGCACGGTCCGCCCGTCGGCCAAAGCCGCGGCCATCATCAGGTTCTCGGTGGCGCCGACGGAGACGAACGGGAACACGATGGAAGCCCCGCGCAGCCGTCCCGCGACACGGGCGTTGATGTAGCCGCCGTCGAGGTCGAACACCGCGCCCATCTGCTCCAGCCCCTTCAGGTGGAGATCGACGGGCCGCGTGCCGATGGCGCAGCCGCCGGGCAGCGACACCCGCGCCTCCCCCACCCGCGCCAGCAAGGGTCCGAGCACGAGGACGGAGGCCCGCATCTTGCGCACGATGTCATAGGGCGCCTCGGTGTTGGTGATTGGTCCGCCAATGGACAGCACCCGGCCGTCGTTCCCCACCGCCTCCACCGCCACCCCATGCTGCGCCAGCAACTGCGCCATGGTCTGGATGTCGGCGAGTTTGGGGACGTTGGACAGGAGTACCCGGTCCTCGGTCAGCAGTCCCGTGACCATCAGGGGCAGGGCGGCGTTCTTGGCGCCGCCGATCTGGATTTCGCCCGACAGGGGACGGCCGCCGCGAATACGAATTCGGTCCATGTGTCTACATCCTTGGCAGCGCGACGCCGCGCTGTCCCATGTATTTCCCGGACTTGCCGGCATAACTGGTCTCGCAGGGCTCATTCCCCTGGAGGAACAGGAACTGACAGATGCCCTCGTTGGCATAGATGCGCGCGGGCAAGGGCGTGGTGTTGCTGATCTCGATCGTCACCTGGCCTTCCCATTCGGGCTCCAGCGGCGTGACGTTCACGATGATGCCGCAACGGGCGTACGTGGATTTGCCCAGACAGATGACCAGGATGTCGCGCGGGATGCGGAAATACTCGATGGTGTGGCCAAGCGCGAAACTGTTGGGCGGGATGATGCAGGTGGCCGTCTTGCGATCGACGAAACTCGTCGGCGCGAAATCCTTCGGGTCGATCACCGCGGAATCGATGTTGGTGAAAATTTTGAACTCATCGGCGATGCGCGCGTCATAGCCATAGCTGGACAGGCCATAGCTGATGACGCCGTCGCGTTTGCCGCCTTCCTCGAAGGGCGCGATCATGGCCTGGGTTTCGGCCATGTGGCGAATCCAACGATCGGACATGACACTCATGGGGACGCGGAACTCCGGGGTGGGAACTGCCCGTGGTCTAGGCCGTGCCGCGCCTGGGTGTAAACCCGGCGCGGCGCGCGGGCATCGCGAGCACCGGCACTGTGCCGCGGCCCTTCGTGGAGCCGTCTGGAAAGCCAGCGCGTTTCCCGCGATACGCGTGCCCGGACAATCCGCGCGTCAGGCTGTAACAACCGCGCCCGCCGTGAGACGAACCATGGACGAAACCGGAAAAATCGTATGACCCAGGCCACCACCCGCTTCGTGCCGCGCCCGCCCAGGGATACCAGGATCGACGTGATCCGGGGCTGGTTGCAGTTGACCATTTTCGCCAGCCACGCGGCGGGCTCCTGGATCGGGGCGTGGTTGATCCATGGCGCCTGGGGCCTGTCCGACAGTTCCGAGCAATTCGTTTTCCTCTCCGGCCTGATGCTGGGCTCCGTGTTCGCCCGCAAATCGCTGCGTGAGGGCTGGACGGCGGCGGCGCGCGACATCGCGATCCGGACCTTCCGGCTGTACCGGACGCACATGCTGACGTTCTTTCTGTTCGGCGGCCTGATCATCGCCGCCAGCGTCAGCGGGCTGTGTCCTGGCGAGGCGCAACGTCTCGGCTGGAGCTTCCTGATGAGCGACCCCGTGCGCGCCATCCCGGCGGCGTTCACCACGCTGTATCAGCCCGCCTACATGGACATTCTGCCGGTGTTCCTGTGGTCGATGGCCGCGCTGCCCGCGTTCGCCTGGCTGGAGGGCCGGATTGGCGCCGCCGCCCTGGCCGCCCCCATCGCCCTTTACATCGCCGCCCAGGCCGGTCTGACCCCGCCGGGCCTGGGCCGGGACACCGCCATCGGCTTCAACCCCCTCGCGTGGCAGATCCTGTTCATGACCGGCGCCTTTCTGGGCCGGCGCATGTTGCTGAACGGCCGCGCCCTGCCGCCGTCGCGGGCGCTGACCGCGGCCGCGGTGGCGGTGCTGGTGGCGGGGTTGTTGTTGCGTCTGTCCTGGTTCGGGGCGCTGCCGTTCGATTTCGGTATCCCGGAGACGGGGGCGGTCATCGGCAAGGACAACCTCGCCTTGCCGCGGGTGCTGCACGCTTTGGCCCTGGCGCTGATCGTGGCCCAGCTGGTGCCGCGGGAGGCGGCGTGGATGCATGGCATGGCGGGCCGTTGGCTGGCCGCCGCCGGACGGCACAGTTTGCAGGTTTTTTGCCTTGGCCTGTTCTTGTCCTGGGGCGTGACGGCGGTGTTCCGGTTCTGGCCGCATTTGGCGCCGTGGCTGGACCCGCCGCTGATCGTGGCGGGCTGCGCCATCCTGCTTTGGTTCGGTCTGTGGCGGGACCGGGATCGCGATGGCGGCCGTTCCCTGCCGAATTTAGGTCAGCCGGCGGGATCGTCGGGCAGGATCGCCTGAGGCTCAGGGGGAGGCGCGGCGCGACGGGCGCGCTGCTGTTCCTTGCGCCTGAGCAGATTGGCGCGCAACGCCTCGGCCTCGCGCTCACGCCGCGCCTCAGTGTCAGACCTGGGCTGTGCGGGTTTGTCCGTGTTCATCGCCCGCATGGGACCGCCCTCCCGCATGGGTGTCAAGCAAAACAGGGCACCGGGCCAGAGCAATCGCCTGAAGGAAGACCGCGGCTCTGCCCCGCGTCATGCCTTGGCATGCTCCGCATGACGGTCCAGGCACCTGGATCCCATCCAGGGAGTCTCCAATGGATGGGATCCAAGGGCTGTCGCCCTTGGCGGGTGGTCCAGGAGGGCGGCGCCCTCCTGGCGGGGCCCGCGGGGGCAGCGCCCCGCGCGCTTCCTCACCCAGCGACCCCGTCCACCCGCCTCCCGCGCACCGATGACCCCTTCATGATGTGCTGGCGTTCCAGTTCCCCCCGCATGCGGCGCGTCCACAGGCTGGTCGTCCGTTTCGCCTGCTCATCAACGGGAGGACGCCGCGCCTGCCATTTCTCCACCAGCGCCAGCAAATCCGCCGCCGCTTCCAGATCATCAGCGGCGCAGGCGAGGGTGAAGACTTCCATGATCCCCTCCTCCAGACGATTCGCGGCCGGCGGGTTCACCCGTGTCAGGCGTGCGTCAGGGATCGGGGGCTCGCGGAACTTAACGGCCTTATCGACCAAAACGCTGAACATTCTCATCGTGTGCCCTGACGGAAGATGACAATTGTATTCTGATGTCTCAGGCATTGCGTCCTGGTTACAGAACAGGGTCCTGACCAGGGACGGCCATCATTCATCATCCCGCTTCTATCATGAACTTTCTTTAAGAAATCTTTCAAATCCCGTTCCCGCGCGTGGCGTGATACCAGCATCTCCCTGAGCTGACCCATTGCCGCCCTCTCCGGCCCGGCTGTGGGAATGCTCAACCACCGTGAGGCCGTGATGAGGAATGTCCAGGTCATGACGCGTCCGCGATGGGGGCTTCTCGCGCCGGACTTGTTGTCATGGAGCGGCGCCCGCGCCGGTGCGCGCTTCACCGACATACCATTGACCTATCATGTCAGGAACGCCGACGGCGCCACGGTCACGCTCACCATGCCCCGCATCGTCACCGGGGATAAGACGGTCGCCGCCCGTATCAACGCTGTCCTGCACCGGGTGCTGTTGGACATCCCGCCCCCGGATGACGGCGATCCCGCCACGCCGCGCCTGATCGAGGCCGACACTCCCCTGCAAGCGATCATCCCGGACGGTGTCAGGCGCATGAACGGGGGCCGGACCCTGTCGGTGTTCGTCACGACGGAAGGGTGCGGCGCCTATTGCGTGA
>JAYVCG010000190.1:0-2758 GCA_043750075.1 Acetobacteraceae bacterium
CCGCCGTGCAGATGCGCGACCGCCTGCACCAGCGCCAGACCGAGGCCCGAGCCCGGCGTGCCGCGCGCGGAATCACCCCGGTAAAACCGCTCCATGGCCTGGGAACGGTCTGCTTCCGGAATGCCCGGCCCCTGATCCGTGACGACGATGCGGGCGCGTCCGCCATCCCCCTCGGCCGAGAGCCGGACGGTGCCAGTGTCCGGAGAAAACTTGATGGCGTTATCGACCAGATTGGCGGCGGCCTGCTGGATCAGCGCCACGTCGCCATTGATCTCCAACTGTTTTGGCAAGGACACCGTCAGCGTCACGCCTTTTTCCTCGGCCACGGCCCCGTACAACTCCGCGACGCCCTCCAGGGCGGTGACGATGTCGAGGCGTTTGAACGACGCGCGCCGCGATCCCGCCTCGATCTCGGCGATGCGGAGCAGGGCCTGGAAGATCGCCACGATGCCGTCGAGGTCGAGGGTGGCGCGGTCGATCGCGGCGTGCAGGTCGGCGGGCGATTCCGCGTGGCGGGCGGCTTCCTCCAGCCGGCCGCGGGCGCGGGTGATCGGGGTGCGCAAATCGTGCGCGATGGCGTTGGAGACCTGACGCACCCCGTCCATCAACCGCCCGATGCGGTCCAGCATGTCGTTGATGACATCGGCGAGCTGGTCGAACTCATCGCCCCGGCCCGAGCGTTTGACGCGCTGCGCGAAGTCCCCGGCGGCGATGGCGCTGGCGGTGGCGGAGATGTTGGCGATGGTGCGGCGGAACAGGCTGCGCACGATGATGGCGCCGACGGTCGCCATGGCGATGACGATCACCACGGCCCAGATCAGCGCGTCCGTCAGCAGGTTGCCAAGCTGCACCCGCACCTGCACATCGCGCCCGACCAGCAACTGATAGCCGCCCGGCAGATCATAGCGATAGACCAGAGCCAGGGAGCGCATGCCCGCGCGGCGGACCTGGAATTGCCGCCACTCCCCCGCGCGCTCGACGACGGCGGGCCAGGTGTCGAGATTGCCCGCGATGCGGCTGATCGCGGGATCGACCAGCAGATAGATCGCGTCGTCATCGACGTTGGCCGCGAGCCGGTCCTCAATGGTGCCGACCAGGCCGTCGATGCCGCTTTCGTCGAACCGCTCGATCAATCCTTGCGCGTCGGCGCGGATCGCCGAGGCGGTCTGGCGGTCGAGCAGCCCGGCGGTGAACCACCACAGGAACGAAGCCAGGGCCGCGGCGCTGATGGTCAACAGGATCGCGTAGACGAGGCCGAAGCGGAAACCGGCTGAGCGGAACAGCCCGGCCGCGCTCATCCGCCGCGGCCGTCAGGCGCCATTCCCACGCGTCCGTCAGGCGGCATTTTCAGCGCGTAACATATAGCCCGCGTAACGGACGGTGTGGATCAGCGGGACCGGGAACGGCTTGTCCACCTTCTGGCGCAGCCGCGACACATGCACGTCGATCACGTTGGTTTGCGGGTCGAAATGATAATCCCACACGCCCTCCAGCAGCATGGTGCGGGTCACGACCTGGCCCGCGTGGCGCATCAGGTATTCCAGCAGGCGGAACTCGCGCGGTTGCAGGTCGATCTTCTGGCCCGCGCGGCGGACCTGGCGGGACAGCAGGTCGAGTTCCAGGTCTTCCACGACCAGTTTCGTGACCGCGGCCTCGGCCTTGCCGCGGCGGCCCAGGGCCTCGACGCGGGCGAGCAGTTCGGCGAAGGCGAAGGGCTTGGTCAGGTAATCGTCGCCGCCCGCCTTCAGCCCCTTCACCCGTTCGTCCACGTCGGCCAGCGCCGAGAGGATCATCACCGGCACGGCGTTCTTCTGGGCGCGCAGGGTTTCCAGGATCTTGATGCCATCGATGCCGCCGGGCAACATGCGGTCCAGGATGATGGCGTCGAAATTCTCGCTCGCGGCCATGAACAGACCGTCGCGGCCGTTATCCGCGTGCTCGACCACATGGCCGGTTTCCTTGAGGCCGCGCACCACGAAACCGGCCACGTCCTTGTCGTCTTCAACCACGAGAATGCGCATCGCTGATCTCCGTCCTTCTTCTTGCGTGCCTGTTCTTCCGCGCCGTCTTATTCTTCCGTGCCAGCGGGCCGCGTGCCGATCACCACGGGCAGGTCCACCGTGCGTCCCTGGCGGCGCACGGTCAGGCGCGCGTTGTCGCCCGGCGTCACCGCCGCGACGGCGCGGATCAGGCCGCGGGAAGTGCTGACCGGCTCGCCATTGATCGCCACGACCTCATCGCCCGCGCGAATGCCGGCGCGGGCGGCGGGACCGGCGCGGTCCGTGCCGGCGATGAGCACGCCGCTCTCCCGGTCCTCGACCGAAACGCCCAGCCAGCCGCGGGTGATGGTGCCCTTGGCGAGCAGTTGGCGCACCACCTGGCTGACCGTCTCGCTCGGGATGGCGAAGCCGATGCCGACCGAAGCGCCGGTGGGGGAGATGATGACAGAACTGACCCCGATCACCTGACCGTCCATGTTGAACACCGGGCCGCCGGAATTGCCCGGATTGATCGGCGCGTCCAGTTGCAGGAAATTGTCGAATGGGCCGGAGCCCAGATCGCGGCCCTCGGCGGAGACGATACCGGCGGTGACGGAGCCGCCAAGGCCGAACGGGTTTCCCGCCGCGAGGACCCAGTCGCCCACCTGCATCCGGCGCGAATCGCCCCAGGTGATGGCGGGCAGCGGCTCGCTCGCGGTCACCTTGATCACGGCGATGTCGGTCAACGGATCCTGGCCGATGAGGGTGGCGGGATATTG
>JAYVCG010000191.1:0-13425 GCA_043750075.1 Acetobacteraceae bacterium
GAACACGATCAACAGCGTCCCGCCAACATACCCGCCCTCGACCCGCAACCGGAGATACTCGTTATGAGCGGCCCAGGTGTGGAGGCGTTGGGCGATCTGCTTCGCGGGTCGATGATGAGATTGCCCGCCCCTGGGCCCCAGCCGAACCAGGGGGCCTGACCGGCTGCGGCCTCGAACAACGGCCAGAGCAGGTCGCGTCCGCTCAGATGCCCGGCCTCGCCGCCGATGAGTGTGAACAGACGCAGCGCGCTGAACGGCTGGCCCAGAAGCAGCGCCATGGGCAGGACGGCCAGGGCGGCGAGGCACGGGATCAGACGGTGCGCGCGGGTGATGGCGGGAGCGGGCGCGAACATCAGACTGAGAAGAAAGACGGCGGCGGCGCAGGCGACGGGCGCGCGGGCTCCGGTCAGGATCAGGATGAGGCCGTTGACCCCCGGCAACAGCATGTCGCTCTGGGCTCCGGTGCGGAGCCAGCGCAGCAAACCGGCGTACAGGGCGGGCAGGCATACTCCGGCGAGGAAAGCCGGATGCCCGAGGGCGGCGAGACGCGCGCCGCCGCTGTCCACGAACAACGGCCGTATGCCCGCCAGGTCCAGAGCGCCGCCCAGTACCACGGACAGAAGCGGTATCCAGGCGATGGCCCGGCGCATCGCCTCTCCCCAGCCCCTGGGTTTGACGCAGAAGAACAAGAGGAAAGGCGTGATGGAACCGATCAGGGACCGGACCATGGCGGAGGGCGTCAACTCCGGATGCATCCCCACGGCGGCGGACGCGACGGCCATGGCCGCGAAAGCCCAGGCGGGGTTGAAGCGGTCGGCGAGGGGGCCGCAGCGGAGGATCATGAGCGCGGCGAGGCCGATTTCGGTTCCCTTGATCGCGGCGATGGTGGGGGCGAACGCCTCGGGTCCGATCAGGTCGGTCAGGGTCATCTCGGGTGTCAGGCCCGTTACCATGACCCAGGCCACGCAGGACGCGGTCAGGTGGCGCCAGACCAGCAGCAGCCCGCCCGCCGCCAGCAAGCCGATGACCACGGCCGGGAGCAGCATGGGCGCCAGCCACGCCGCCGCCAGCATCAGTCCGGCGGCACTGACAGCGAGGGCCAGCACCGCCCCTTCATTCTCTCGTTCCGCTGCCTGAAGCGTGGGGACATGAAGCGTGGGGGCCTGAAGCATGATTGTCATGCCCATGGCCCCTATGCGGGAAACCTGAACAAAAGGTTCATGACGCGTGCTTTTCTTCTCCCCCCGATCCGCTACGCTTTTCACTGGTCAGCAGGAGGAAACACACAATGAATGAAATCAGGACAATCGCGACCGGGCTGCGGTTTCCGGAAGGGCCGGTGGCGATGAAGGATGGCTCCATCGTGCTGGTGGAGATCGAGCGCCAGACCGTCACGCGGGTCAGGCCGGATGGTACGGCCACGGTGATCGCGCATACCGGCGGTGGTCCGAACGGGCTGGCGGTGGGACCGGATGGCGCGTTCTACGTCTGTAACAATGGCGGCTTCCGGTGGCGGACGGAGATGAATTTGCTCCGCCCCGCGGGTCCGGCCCAGGATTACAGGGGCGGGCGGATTGAGCGTGTGGACCCGGAAACCGGCGCGGTGACGGTGCTGTACGACCGGTGCGGCGAGCACAAGCTGCTCGGTCCCAACGACATCGTGTTCGACGGATCGGGCGGGTTTTACTTCACGGACCTTGGCAAGGCGCGGGAGCGGGACCGGGACTGGGGTGGTGTGTATCACGCCCTGGCGGATGGCTCGAAGATCACCGAGGTGGTGCATCCGATCCTGACCCCAAACGGCATTGGCCTCTCCCCGGACGGCAAGACCCTGTACGTGGCTGAGACCGAGACCGCCCGCCTCTGGGCTTTCGACGTGCTCGCCCCTGGTGTGCTGAGCAAGCAGCCTTTCCCTTCCCCGCATGGCGGGCGCCTGATGGCGGGTCTGGGCGGATTTCAGCGTTTCGACAGCCTGGCGGTGGATGGGGCGGGGAATGTCTGTGTCGCGACCCTGATCAACGGCTCGGTCAGCGTGGTGGCGCCAGGAGGCGGGCTCATTCGTCAGATTCCGATGCCTGACATGTTTTGCACCAACATCTGCTTTGGCGGCCCGGACAGACGCACCGCCTTCCTGACCCTTTCCGGCACCGGTCAACTCGTTTCCATGCCCTGGCCCGATCCTGGACTTGCTCTGGCGCATGAAAGGTGAATACCGGAGATATGTATAAAAATTAAAATAATGGTTAATTTTTTAATTGAATTTCTGTCAGAATATGGTTGGGCTGCTGGCTCACGTTTGATAAACAGAGCCAGCGGTCAATTAGTGGCGCTTATTGGTGGGCATGAATCTCATGAAAATACAATGTCCCATTTGTGATATCAATTATCAAATTCCTGACAGTTTGGCCGCCTCAGCCTCCAGGGTGAAGTGCTCGGGATGTGGCCTGGTTTACACACTGACCCCCAAACCCGCGTTGGACACGGTGCTTTCCGCTCTCCCGGCAGGCACGATGGCGCCGGGGCTTCCGCCGGACAGTCCGAAGGCGCCCGCCCCCCAACCAGGGATGGCCAGCCTCACCGCGCCGCGATCACCATCCCTGACGGAAGACGGCCCGCCGGCCGCGGCGCATGGGATGATGATGCAGGCCAGTGAACGGGCCATGCCTGTGCCGCCGCCGATTTCCCGGCCGCTCCCCCCGGCGCCCGCGCCGGTCCCGCCGCCGTACCGCCCGATGGAGCCGCTGCGCAGGGCATTGCCCTCGTCCGTTGAAACCGCGCCACGCGCCATGCTCGCGCCTTTGCCATCCGGGTTCGGCCCGCGATCGACTGAGGCAACGGGTGTGCCGCCAGTGTACCGCCCCATCATCCACGAGCGGGCATCGCCTGAGACGGCGTTCGACCGTTCCACTGCCCCGCGCACCGCCCCCGTCATCCGCCGCAGCCTGGTACCCGCGCCTGCCACCGCTGGCGATCGTGACCCTCTCCTCCAGCCAGCCACGTCCCTCCATCCCGTGAGGGAACAAAAGCCAGAGGCGCCGCCGGAGCCGGTTCCCTCACTGGCTTCATCATCCCCAATGACGCCGCTTCATCCCGTGAGGGAACAAGAGCCAGCGGTCATGCCAGCGGTCATGCCAGAATTCGCGCCAGTGCTGATGGGGCCGGTGGAGCCGCCCGCGGGGGAACCATCCTCCCATGCCGTGATGCCCCAGGCACCGGCCATGGCGGTGGTGTCCGCCCAGCCCATGGACCAGCCGCCGCCGATGGAGGCATCGCATCCCGTGATGGCCCAAACGCCAGGAAACGGCGTGATCCCGCCCAGAGACACGCGCCGTCCGGCCGCGCGCCGCGCGAGGCCGGTTGCCTCTTCTCTCGTGCCGCTCCCGCCGCGCCCCGCGCATTCCCGCGAGGCGGCGGTTTCCATGCCGGACCCGTATCAGACGCCCGGCACGCTCCAGGCCGGAACGGAGGTGATGGCATCGGCGCGGGAGCGGTCAATCCCTTCTCAGGCCGAGGCTTTTGAGCCCGTGTTTTACCGGGAGAAAGACCTGGCGTGGGATGAATGGTCCTCCACCGCTGTTCTGGAGCCTTTGTCAGCCGCGTCCTCGACCGGCACGGCGCGGGAGAAAAACCGCGCGCCGGGGCCTGGCGCCCGCCATTGGCCGACGGTGTGCGCCATCACCGCCGCAGCCGTCATGATGCTGATGATCGCGGGCTATGCCAGGCGGGACGACGTGATGCGGCATCTTCCCGGCACCATCCGGTTTTACAGCGCCCTGGGCCTGGCGAACGGACCCTCCGCCACCCTAAGGCGAGAAGCCGCTTTCCCGCCCGTCACGACCACCGCGGCCGGCCCCGCGCCCTTCTGTTCCCCTGGCCGGCCGGCCATCGGCTGTCTGGAGCCAAAAACGCGGAAATAATCAAATGAAGCAAACTGTTGCATCTCGGTTGAAAGACTCACATTTGTAACGGTAACCAGCCACCGGAGACCGGACAGACATGCGCATTCAATGTCCCTCTTGTACCGCGATCTATGAAGTCGCGGATGCCCTGCTCGATCCTCCCCGCACCGTTCGATGCGCGCGTTGCACCCATGACTGGGTTGGCGTTCCGATGGCGGAACCGGTCCAGGCCGCCGAAAACCCGGTCCATGAGGAACCGGCGCCTGTTGACGCGCGACATGGGGCAGCCGAGGCGCTTTCCGATGAGGCGCCCCTGTCGGCGATCGAGCGGCTGGCCGCCGCTCCGGGTGAGCCGGTGGCGGAGAACGTGTCCTCTCTCCCGCGCCCGCGCAACCGTTTGCTCACCATCGCCTGGGCCGCCAGCTTCGCGGCGCTGGCCCTCATGGGGGTGGCTGGTTATGCGAGACGCGACATGTTGATGGAGCAATGGCCCGCCAGTAAACTGATCTACACCACACTGGGCCTGGCGCGGATGACCGTTGAGAAGACCGCCGCCGGACAACCCGCGCACTGAGCCGCCACGCGGGTTAATTGTCTGATACCAGCGCGCTTAAAGACTGACGTACTGCTCTTTCATCGTCATCCCGCGGCCCGGCCGGGGGATCAATCGCGGCACGGTGCGGGTTGCGATCCCCGGCCAGGCCGCGGGATGACGATGAGAAGTCAAACTGACCCGCTACCCCACCCCCCAGTCCCTTGACGCGCCCGCCACCCCTGGCCACATCTCTGCCCGATGCGTGACTTTTCCGATCTGAACGAACGAGAAATCCTGGCATTGGCGATCGCCAATGAGGAAGAAGATGGCCGTATCTACCTCGACCTCGCCGAGGGACTGCGCGCCGAATACCCTGGCAGCGCCCGTGTGTTCACCGAAATGGCGGGAGAAGAAGGCGATCACCGCCGCCGCCTGCTGGAAATTTACCGGGAGAAATTCGGCGAACACATCCCGCTGATCCGCCGTCAGGACGTGCGCGGCTTCATTCATCACAAGCCCGTGTGGCAAATCCAGCCGCTCAACCTGAAAGCCGTCCGCATCCTGGCGGAAAGCATGGAGGAGGAAACCCGGCACTTCTACCGCAAAGCCGCCACCCGCTCCACCGACGTTTCCATCCGCAAACTCCTGGGCGATCTCGCCGACGCGGAAGTGGAGCACGAGCGCCGCGCCGATGGGTTGCGCGAGGAAAACCTGACCGGCAGCGTGGTGGCGGCGGAAGACGCGCATGCCCACCGTTCCTTCATCCTGCGCTTCGTACAGCCAGGTCTGGCGGGGTTGATGGATGGGTCGGTCTCCACCCTGGCGCCGGTGTTCGCGGTGGCCTTCGCCAGCGGCAACACCTGGGAAACCTTCCTGGTCGGCATGGCGGCCTCGATCGGCGCCGGGATTTCCATGGGGTTCGCCGAGGCTCTGTCGGACAATGGCAGCCTGACCGGACGCGGCGCGCCCTGGATACGCGGCCTGATCTGCGGCCTGATGACCACGGCGGGCGGCGTCGGCCACACGCTGCCCTATCTGATCCCGTCCTTCACGATCGCGACCACGGTGGCCATCGCCGTCGTCATCGTCGAACTGGGCGTGATCAGTTGGATCCGATGGAAATACATGGACACGCCGCCGCTCGCGGCCACCTTGCAGGTGGCGCTTGGCGGCGCGCTGGTGTTCGCCACGGGGGTGCTGATCGGCAACGGGTGAGGCGGGACCGGCGGGACCGCTGGTTCTCGCCGGTTCCGGGCCGTGCGGGCTTCCCTCCGTGCCCTGCCTCCGGAAAGAAAGGGAATATCACCACAAAGGCACAAAGACTTCCTCAGTGTCTGTCTGGGAGGTCCGCGCGGTCTGAAGGAAGGCCCTCACCACGGAGGGCGCGGGGAACCACCGAGGCTCCGCCGTGCGACGCGGCACGGGTCATGATACTTTCCTTCTCCGTGCGCCTCCGTGATGAAGGCCTTCCAAGAAATACAGGCGGGGACTTTCCAGATGGACCCTGGGGAAGTCTTTGTGCCTTTGTGTCTTTGTGGTGCATTGTTCTTTCGCGTGCCGCGGCCCGGATACCGGACCATGGACGCGATGACCGCGTTCCGTCAGTTCCCGAACGTCTCCCGCCACGCCTCGATCACCTCGGGGATGCCCTTGCGGATCTCGGCGATCGTCAGCGGGATGACTTTTTGCGTGGCCAGCGGCGGCTCGTCCGGACGGGTTGGCACGCCGATGCGGACCGGTTCGCTGCCATCGCCGCTGACCTGTTTCGAATATTCCTCGCTCAACATCCATTCCAGGAACAGCCGTCCGGCGTTCGGATGCGGCGCGTTCACGGGAATGGCCGAGGGAGTGACACAGAGCGACAAGCCATCGGTGGGATGGTTGATCCCGAGCGGGTTGCCTTTGTCGATGTGCTTGTAGACGGAGGCCGCCGAGGCAAGTCCGACCTTGACCTCCCCCGCGATCATCAGCGTCACGGGATCGACGGCGGAGCGGCCGATGCGCGGATTGTTCTTCGCCAGTTTCTCGAAATACTCCCAGCCGTACAGTTTGCGCATGGCCACGCACCACACGCCGGTGCAGCCGCTGAACGCGGGATGGCCGGTGGCGACCTGGTTTTTCCATTTCGGGTCGATCAGGTCGGTCCAGGCTTTCGGCGCGTCCTCGGGCTTCACGGCCTTGGTGTTGTAAATCAAAAAATAGCGCGACGCGTTGGTGACATAGGAAAAGCCGGCATCCGACAGCGCGGCGAACTGCGGCATCATCTGGGCCGCGCTTTCCGGCGTGTACTGGGCGATCTCCCGCCGTTCCTTCAGGATGGGCATGTGCGAGATGTCGGTGGTGCTGAACACGTCGCATTGCGGTGTCTTGTTCTTGATGTCCAGCAACAGCCGCTGATACGCCACCTGACCGGTGGTGCGGATCACCGAGACCTTGATGCCCGGATAGCGGGCCGTGAAGGTGCGGCCCAGAAGCTCGGCGGTCTCGGCGTCGGTCTGACCGGTGTACCAGGTCAGGGTGCCCTCGGCGCGGGCGGCGGTCTCCAATGCTTTCAGATCGGCGCGCGCATCACGCGGCGTTCCCGCGGTGATCGCCGCCGCGAGCGCGCCGATGCCGATGTCCCGGCGTCCTGGATGTGCTGGCATCTCATTTCCTTCTGGACGAAAGTGGCGTGTCATGTGTTCTTCGTTATGTCGAATGTCGTCACGATTCCGCCCGCCACCCATGTGTACGTCAATTGCGTGAAGGTGACGGCGAGTTTTTCCACCGTCGAATCATCGCCGAAGCCAAGATGATCGTAATGACTGACCACCGCGTTGGACAGTTCCACCATCATGTAAGGTATGATGACGGTGCCATCCTTCACGTAATGAACCATCACTTTCGCGGTATCGTTGGTGATGCCGGCCTGAGCCAGCAATGGCGATGACATGTCCACATGGCGGGTCATGCGCACCTCGGAGATCACCGGCGCCCCGGTGGCCTGGTGGCCTTGCGAGGGACGCGTGTAGCCGAACTCGATCGAAGTGACCTCAATCCATTTCTCATGACCTTTGGAGGTCACGGCGCCCCTGATCTCGCCAATTTGTTTCGCGACGTATTTCATGTAGATCGCCATGACACTCCCCACCCCTTCATCGCCGAGTTGTCCACGCGCGAACCGGAGTGTCGCGCCCACGGGAGAAGCTTATCATTTTTGGACGCTCCGATCCAAGGACGGAAGCGGCCTCGCGCATCGAACGTTTCACACCTCTGGGCGATCGTCCTGGCAATGGCGTGGGTCATGGCCTGAAGGAGGGTGGCCTGAAGGGGGGGGGCCTGAAGGGGGATCGCCTGAACGTGCATTCACCGGACGGGCACGGACACCTTTCAGTTGCCGAACGTGACCCGCCACAGTTCGATGACCTCGGGGATGCCTTTGGCGATTTCAGCCGTGCTCATGCTCAGAAGTTTTATGTCTTTCAATGGCTTGGTTCCTTCAAGCGGCGGAGCGTCGGCCCGCACCGGCTCCAGGTTCCATTGCGCGCAGGCCGCCGCGTAATCGCTGCTGAGCAGCCATTCCAGAAACAACCGGGCCGCGCTGGGATGCGGCGCGCTCGCCATGACCGCGCTTGGTCCCACGTTCAGGATCGCGCCATCCTGGGGGTAAGCCCAGGTGATGGGGTTGCCGCGCCGGGCATTTTGCACCGTGGTGCCAAGCGGGCCGGTGCCGATCAGGCATTCACCGGCGATGATCAGCGCGACCGGGTCGTTGCCGGAGCGGCCAATGCGGGGATTGTTTTTCGCGAGCTTCTCGAAATATTCCCATCCATAAAGCTTGCGCATCGCCAGGACCCATTGGCCGAAATAGCCGCTGAACGCGGGATGCGCGATGGCGACGCGGCCTTTCCATTTCGGGTCCAGCAGATCGGTGAACCGGGTGGGACGGTCCGCGGGTTTCACGAGCTGTGTGTTATAAGCGAGGATGTGTACCGAGGCCGTGGTGGGATAGTAAAACTCCTCCTCTCCCAGGCCGAGGAAGACAGGGGCGAGGGCCGCGGCGCTTTCCGCGCGGTAGCGGGCCAGGGCGCCGCGTGTTTTCAACGCGGGATATTGCGCCATGTCGGTCGAACTGAACACATCGCAATGGGGGGTGTTGTTTCTGAGTTCTTGCAGCAGACGGGCGTATGCCACCTGACCGGTGGTGCGGATGACGGTCACGTTCACACCCGGATACAGGCGGGTGAAGCGCTGGCCCATCCATTCCGCCGTCTCACCGGTCATCTGAGCCACATACCAGGTCAGTTCACCTTCCTTTTTCGCCGCCTCATGCAGCGAGGCCAGATCGGCATGAGCCAGACGCGGCCGCAGGACGGCGCTCAGACCGGCCACGGCCAGACCCG
This sequence comes from Acetobacteraceae bacterium, assembly GCA_043750075.1. Taxonomy (GTDB): domain Bacteria; phylum Pseudomonadota; class Alphaproteobacteria; order Acetobacterales; family Acetobacteraceae; genus Rhodopila. The sequence continues at coordinate 8,817 of JAYVCG010000191.1, forward strand.
CCACGGCATGACGGCGCGTGATGTGGATCATGATGGGAGACCTCCTGAATCACCGCAGATTACGCTGGCGGGATGCCTCCTGGCCAGCGCGGCGTCGCTTCAGGTGTTTCAACGGCCGGGCAAGGCATGCCGCATCGCGTCCTGCATGGGCCGTTCGAAGCCGCGAAACACCAGCCGCGCGAGGATGAAAACCGTCACGATATACGCCAGGAAGAAGCCGTGCGTGTAAAAAACCTGGCGGATATCGAGCCCAGCGCGCTCCATGAGCAGGACAACGGCCAGTTGCAGCGGAAAGTGGATCATGTAGCTGGCATAGGTCAGGTCGCCCAGAAAAGTCAGGCCCGTGTTGAGCGGGGCGTACCGGGTGGGGATGGCGCGCTGAAACAGCAGAATGACCGCCGGAAACATGACGAGGCTGGCTCCGGCGATTTTCAGCGCGCCCATGTACACGAGCAGCGCGGTCACGGCCACCGCCGCCAGCGACAGCCAGCCATATCTGATCTGCTCAACGCGCGGGCGGGTCTCGATCAGCGCGTGCAGGTGACTCGTGACCACGCCGAGATAGAAAAACGTGGCCGCCCCGAAGACCGCCAGTTTCAGACCGATGGCCGCGCGCAACACGGCGGCCGCCACCGACACCCCAATCGTGATCGCCGCCGCCGACCACAGCCCTGGGCTTATCAGCCGGGAGAGGCCGAAGAACAGGACGTAGACCAGGATTTCCGCCGAGATGCTCCAGGACGGGCCATTGAACGACTGCCCATCCTGAAAACCCCAATAGGACGCGAAGGCCAGGCTCAACAGGAAATGCTTCAGGTCGTTCAGCACATACAGAAAATACTGGCCGTGGTTCTGAAAATAGAGCCACTGCCCGGCCGCGACGGCGAGCAGTGTCGCCAGGTGCAGCGGATACAGCCGGGAAAAGCGCAAGCCCATGAACCGGGTGAACGACAGTCCGCCCGCGCGCAGTATCTCGCCGTATTTCCAGGCGAAAATGAACCCGGAAATGCACCAGAACAACTCAACGCCCGCGTAGCCATACAGGTAAAGCGGCGCCAGCACGGCATGGAACGGCTGGTTTTCCTTCACGTATCCAGGCGCTTCCAGGCCAATGTACAGAAAGTGCCGGTAGTGCCAGATCAGCACGGCCAGCGCGGCGGCGAAGCGCAAGGCCTCCAGCCCGATGAGCTTTTCGGTGGCGGATGAGGCGGCGGGCCGTTTCACGTCCCGCGCTGTCACGGGCAGGCTGGTGCGCATCGATCCGGTCAGGCGCCGCGACCCGGCCACGAGAAGCGTGGGAAGCGTGAGGATGGGCATGGGCATCAGTTCCGCGGCGGCCAGCCGATCGAGTCCAGCGGTCCTGGCTGCCGGCCATGGCGGGCCCCATGGCGGGCAGCCAGGACGGCGGCTTTGGCCTCTCCGTGCGTCAGGCCCGCGCGCGGGACAGCGGCCAGAATGGGTGTGGTCATGTTTTGTCCCTTTGATCGCCGCCCTGTCCTGAGGTGCGCCATCAGTGGTACCCATCCTTGTTTCAGGGAGTGGCGTCCAGAGGGGAGCGATCCGTCCCTCTGGCGGGAAGCGCCCATCGAGGGAATGGTCTGAAAGAAAACAGTCAGGAGGCCCTGTCTCCTGGCCCTTGCATTCTCCGCCGCGCGGCACAAACATCCTCGTCATGCACGGCCCCCCGCACGGTCACGAGTCCGGTTTCCCCGCGCGCGTCAAAGCCGTCCTCGGGCCGACCAACACGGGCAAGACGCATCTTGCCATGGAGCGGATGCTCGCCCATGCCTCAGGCATCATCGGCTTCCCGCTGCGCCTGCTCGCGCGGGAAAACTACGACCGCATGGTGGCGCAAAAAGGCGCCCGCCACGTCGCCCTCATCACGGGCGAGGAAAAGATCGTCCCGCCCGACGCCAAATGGTTCTCCTGCACGGTGGAGGCGATGCCGCTCGACCGGCATGTCGAGTTCGTCGCGGTGGATGAGATCCAGCTTTGCGCCGACCCCGATCGCGGCCATGTGTTCACCGAACGCCTGATGCACGCCCGCGGCATGGTCGAAACCATGTTCCTGGGCGCCGAGACCATCCGCCCGCTGCTGCGCCGCCTGGTGCCGGAGGCCACGGTCGAAACCCGGCCCCGCCTGTCGCGATTGACCTACGCCGGTCCAGCCAAACTGGTGCGCCTGCCGCCCAGAACGGCGGTGGTCGCGTTCAGCGCCGCCGAGGTTTACGCCATCGCCGAACTGATCCGCCGCCGCAAAGGCGGCTGCGCGGTGGTGATGGGCCGCCTCAGCCCGCGCACGCGCAACGCCCAGGTGGCGCTGTATCAGGAGCGGGAGGTGGATTTTCTGGTGGCGACGGATGCCATCGGCATGGGCCTCAACATGAACGTCGATCATGTCGCCTTCGCCGGTCTCGGCAAATTCGACGGGCACCGGCCGCGGCGGCTGACGGCGTCCGAGGTGGCGCAGATCGCGGGCCGCGCGGGCCGGGGGATGCGCGATGGCACGTTCGGCACCACCACCGAATGCCCCCCGCTGTCCGATGAGGTGGTGGAGGCGGTGGAATCCCACAGTTTCGATCCGCTGGAATTCCTGTGCTGGCGCAATGACGCGCTGGATTTCTCCGGCATCGACCCGCTGCTCGACAGCCTGAACGCGCTCCCGCCCAAAGCTGGGTTGGTCAAGGGGAACGAGGCCTCCGATCTGGAAACGCTGCTGGCGCTGTCCCGCGATCCGGATATCCGGGCCATGGCGCGCGGCCGCAAGGCGGTGCGCCTGTTGTGGGAAGCCTGCCAGATCCCGGATTTCCGCAAACTGAGCGATGAGACGCATATAAGGCTCTGCGCGCGGGTGTTTGGCCATGTCATCAAGGAAGGGCATCTGCCGACCGATTGGCTCGATGGCCAGATCGCCGCGCTGGACCGGACCGAGGGCGATATCGACACATTGATGCAGCGGCTTTCCGGGGTGCGGATCTGGTCCTACATCGCGGCGCGGGCGGACTGGGTGCGCGACGCGGCGCACTGGCAGGCCAGGGCGCGGGAGATCGAGGACAAACTCTCCGACGTGCTGCACGACCGGCTGACCGCGCGCTTCGTCGATCGCCGCTCGACGCAACTGATGCGGCGGCTGGACGCGGGGGATGGGGTCGCCTTGCTCTCCGCCGTGACCCGCCGGGGGGAGATCGTGGTCGAAGGCCATCCGGTCGGCCATGTGGAAGGGTTTTTGTTCATGCCCGATCCGGTGGCGCAAGGGGATGAGAAGAAACTGGTCGTGCGGGCGGCGCGGCGGGCGTTGCGGGAGGAAATTCCGCGCCGGGTCGCGGCGGTCGAGGCAGCGCCCGATGACAGTTTCGCCCTCACCGATGATCACGCCGTCACCTGGGAAGGCACGCCGGTCGCGCGTCTGACTCCAGGCGAGTCCGTGTCCCGGCCCCGTGCGCGGGTAACGGAAAGCGAGTTCCTCGACGGCGCGCAGCGGGAACGCCTGCGCGCCCGGCTGCAACGCTATGTGGACGCGCGGGTGCGCGCCGATCTGGCGCCGCTGTTCGCCGCCACCGAAGCCGCCGCCGCCGACCCCGCCCTGCGCGGCCCCCTCCACCGTCTCAACGAAACCCTGGGCCTTATCCCCGGCGTGGACGAGGAAACGCTGGCGCCCGCCATCCGGCCGAAATTGCGCGAGATCGGGGTGCGCTCCGGCCGCCTGGCGCTGTTCGTGTCCGCCGTGCTGAAACCGCGCGCGGCGGCGATGCGGGCGCGGTTATGGGCGCTGGCGCATGGGATGCCGGTCCCTGCCCTGCCAGGGGCGAGCGTGGTGTCCATGCCGGTGAAACCGGAATGGCCGCCGGGTTTCGCCACCGCCATGGGATGGGTGGAAACCGGTCCCGTCCTGCTGCGGCTGGACATCGCCGAACGGGTGGCCGGGGAACTCGGCTATCTGACCCGGCGCGGCCCGATCGTGCTGCCGCGTGATCTGGGCTCGCGTCTGTCGGTGCGGACCGAGTGGTTGCCGGTCATTCTGCGTCAGCTTGGCTTCCGGGTCGTGCCCGGCGGTGGTCTGGCGCCCGAGGCTTCCGGTCCGCCGGCGCCCGCGATGCTGATGCCCATCCGCCGCCGCTGGCCGCCGCCGCCCCTGCCGGCGCCGCGTGTGGCCGAGGCGCGCGGCCCGTTCGCGGCATTGGCGGCGTTGAAGCGGTAGCCAGGATGGCGGAGCGGGAAGATCGCGACTGGCAGCGCCTGGATAAATGGCTGTGGTGCGCGCGGTTCATGCGGGCGCGCCTGGATTGCGCCGCTCTGGTGGCGTTGGGTAGCATTCGGATCAACCGGCAGGTCACGGACAAGGCTCATGCGCGGTTGCGGCCGGGGGATGTGCTGACGATGCCGTTGCGGGGTCAGGTGAGGGTCATCCGGGTTCTGGCGCTGGCCGCGCGGCGCGGTCCCGCCGCGGAGGCGGTCGCTTTATATGAGGAACTGGCGGGGTAAGACCGGATCCCTGGACCCCATCCCTATAAGTGTCCGTCCGGGATCATCACATTGAAAATAAAGAGAAATTCAGGCTGTCATGTCAGAAAACCCCCTGATTCCACTCAAATATCAGCGAATTTCCGAA
>JAYVCG010000192.1:0-9409 GCA_043750075.1 Acetobacteraceae bacterium
CGGTATGCCAGGGCGGAGCATGCCACGATGCCCGCGCCGGATCATAATCCTTACGCGCTGGAAATGGATCTGATCGACAGCCTGAAGCCGGGCGAGGTCGCGGTGCTGGCCTGCGATGGTCCGACCGAGGTGATCGCGCCCTGGGGCGAGCTTCTGTCCACCGCGGCCCGTGCCCGCCGCGCGGCGGGCTGCGTGACGGACGGGATGGTGCGCGATGTCGCCCGCATCCGCGCCATGAGGCTGCCGGTGTTCCATGGCGGCATTGGCCCGCTGGACACCAGGAACCGTGCCGAGATGGTTGCGATGGATACCACCGTCACCGTCGCCGGGGTTTCCGTCAGTCCGGGCGACTGGATTTTGGGGGATGCCGATGGTGCCGTCGTCATTCCGGCGGATCGCGCCGACGCGGTGTTCCATGCGGCGCTCGCGAAAATCGCCGCTGAGGACACGACCCGCGCCGAACTCGAAGCCGGCGCCTCGTTGCGCGCGGTGTTCGCCCGGCATGGCGTGTTGTGAGGACGCCGCGCGCTTCGCGCTCCGCCGGACGGGCGCGGATGCCATGCGATCAGACCGCCGCGCCATCAGGCCCGGTACACAAGCCAGGGCATGAGCCTGAAACAGGAGAGTTGGAAAGGGGCGGAAAAATTCCCGATGGGCACTGTTCATATTCGTACAATGATTGTAAAGTCAGTGTCACAGAGCCGCGAATCGGCTGGCGTCACGATCATTCAATGCTGTTTGGGTGCCCAACGCGTATTGGACCGCCTGACGCGACGAGTCGCCGCGTGCCCCTGAAGCCTGTCCGCGCCGTGTCAACACGAGGAAACAACCAATGTCGAAAGCCTTCCTTTCCCAGGTCCTGAAGGAATCGGTGGAGCTGACCGGCGCCGCCGCCAACCGTGCCGCCGGCGATCTGATGGACGCCATCGTCCGGGAACTGAAAAAAAACGGTAAGTTCACCCTGCCCAGTTTTGGCACGTTCACCGTGCGCAAGACAAAAGCGCGCAAGGGCCTCAACCCAAGGACCGGCGAATCGATCAAGGTCAAAGCGGGCCGGACCGTTCGTTTCAAAGCCTCGCCCACGCTGAAGAAATCGGTCTGACCGGCGATCCGCGGGTGGCCCTGACCGGGGACGGATGAGCCGCCCCGCGGAAGACCCAAAAGAACATCACAACAGTTTCACGGCACGGCACCCCGGCTTCGGGGTGTTCGTCGTCGGGCTTGGCACCATGGTCGTGCCCTTCGATTCGTCCGTGAATGTCGCCTTCCCGCATATCGTGCGCGGCTTCGATCTCGCGATCCCCGCGATCCAATGGGTCGTCATCGCCTATACCTTGACTTATGCCGCCCTGACGCTGGTGTTCGGCCGGGTGGGCGACATCATGGGCCACCGCCGCGTCTTTCAGATGGGCAACATCAGCGGCGCGCTCGCCTTCCTCGCCTGCGCGGCGGCGCCGTCCTTCGCCTGGCTACTGGGCGCGCGGGTGCTGCAAGGCGTCGGCGCGGCACTGGCGTTGAGTTGTGGTCCGGCGCTGGCCACCAGCCTGTACCCCGAGGCACAGCGCACCCGCGTCCTCGGCCTCTATACCATGATGTTCGGCATCGGCGCCGTACTGGGCCCCGTCCTGGCGGGGGAACTGGTGGCGCATTTCGGCTGGCGGGCGGTGTTCTGGTTCCGCGCCCCCATCGCGCTGCTGGCGTTCGCCCTGACCTGGACATTGCCCCCAGGCACGCGGCGCGGCCAGCAGCGTTTCGACGCGCCGGGCGCGGCACTGCTGGTGCTGGCGATCACGGGGTTGCTGCTGACCCTCAACCAGTCGCGCGTGCTGGACCAGACGGTGTGGGGGTTTCTCGGCGCCGGAGCGGTCACGCTGCTGTGCGCCGCCGGGTTCATCCGGCGGGAGAGCCGCACGGCGCAACCGATTCTCGATTTGCGGTTTTTCCGCGACCGGGACTTCGCCCTGATCACCGCCGCGCACGCGTTGCTGAACCTGGCCGGGTTTTCCATCATGTTGCTGGTGCCGTTCTATCTGGACCGGATTGGAGGGTTGTCGGTTCCGGCCGGAGGGCTGGTGCTGGCCAGTGCTCCGGCCGGGATCGTGCTGGCCGGTCCGGTGGCGGGGTGGGTCATGCGGGGGGGGCTCATGCGGGAGGGCCGCATGGGAGAGGGCCGCATGGGGGAAGGATGGGCGCATCGTCTCGCGCTGGCGGGCGCCGTGTTGATGGCGGTGGCGCAGATCGCCATCAGTCTGGCCGGCGATCCCGCCGATTTGCCGGCGCTGGCGGTGTCGATGTTCCTGCAAGGTTTCGGGCTTGGGTTGTTTCAGATGGCGTGTCTCGCGATTTCCACCGCGATCATTCCGCGGGAGGATCGCGGGGTCGCCGGCAGTCTGGTGATGATGACCCGCACCGTGGGGGTGGTGACCGGTGCCACGGTGCTGATGCTGGTTTTTCAGACCCTGCGCGACTCGGGTCTCGCCCAGGGCCTGAGTGAGGCGGCGGCGTTTCTGGGCGGGTTTCAGGGCGCGTTCCGGATCGCCGCCGTGCTGCCGGTGCTGGTGGTGCTGGCCGGGTGGTGGCGGGGGTGGGCAAGGGCTGTCGCGTGACCTCCGCGCCTTTGGCGGGCAATCGTTTGCAGGAAAACAGTCAGGGCTCTGCCCTGAAACCCGCCAGGAGGCTTTGCCTCCTGGACCTCCACCGTCCTGCCCTTGGCATGCTCCGCATGACGGCTCGCCTTTGGAAACCATCCATGGGAGACTCCCTGGAGGGGGTCCAGGTGCCCGGCACCTGGCGGGGCGCGGGGCAGCGCCCCGGCCTTCCTTCACCCGCCACCTCGCGAATCATGCCCCGAAATATAACTCCCCCGCGAATTTTCGCGTGATCCCCACCCAAAACATGCGATACCATTGGGAATTAATTGGAACACCGGCCATGAATGTCCCAGGTTAACCTCCCTCCCGGCACCCCCATCCGCATCGTGGGCGACGTCCACGGCGACGCCACGGCCTTCGCCTACGCGGCGGCGACCGACCGCTTCGTCGTGCAGTTGGGCGACCTGACCGATTACGGCCCCAACAGCGCCGCCACCCTGCGCATCATGTTCGATCTCATCGACCAGGGCCGCGGCCTGTTCGTACTGGGCAACCACGACCTGAAACTCGCCCGCGTGCTGGCCGGGCTCGCGCGCATGGAACCCGTGGTCCGCGCCACGATCGACCAGCTCGACGACGCACTGCGCGACCGGGTGCAGCGCGAGGTCGCCCGCGCGCCCGGCTGGCTGCTGCGCGGCACCGATTTCCTGGTCCATGGCGGCTTCCATCCGGGGATGCTGACCGAACCCGCGCCCGATCACGGCCTTGGCCGCGCCGAGGGACGCCTCGCCCGCGCCCTGTTCGGCGAACCCACCGGGCGCACCCAGCGCGACGGATACCCCGAACGCAGCCTGCGCTGGGTTGACCACATTCCGCCCGGCCTGACCGTCTATTGCGGCCACGACCGGCGCAGCACCAACGGCCGCCCCTATGTCCGGCGCGGCCAGGCGGGCGGCAAGGCAGTCTTCCTCGACACCGGCGCCGGCAAGGGCGGCCACCTGTCCTGGATCGACCTGTAAGCAACCCGCAACACGTTGGATGTCACATTCGCCACGCCATCCCTGACCAGGAGACGTGAGATGCGGACATTTGGATTTTTAATAAATAAAAACAGTAGCTTACATGAAGCGCGCATTCCCGGCGCGCGGATGGCGCGCCTCAATCAGTCGCTCCGCCGCCGCCTGGATGACGATGTCGAGGAAGTGTTCAACCGCGCCTGCACCGCCAACGACCTGGAAGCCGCCGCCGATCTGCTGGCCGTGCTGGAGAAATGGCACGCGCGGCGCTCAGCCAGCTATGGGCGCGAGAGGCGGATCAACGGCGCCTCCGTGCAGCGCGTGCGCCGCGAACTGGAGCGGTTGCAGACGCTGCACGGCGCCCGCCCCGAGGATCTGGACACCCGTTTCACCCCGGTCACGGGGTTAAGCCCGCGGGAGTAGCCCCATGAGGCGGTGTGTCCGCCGCCAGGCTTTTCTGGTGAAAGCGTTCGTGAAGGGTCTCACCACGCGGACGCGCGGAGGCAGACCGCGCCGGCACGCGATTTTCACGATGCTCCCGGACGGTTTTCCCCTCATCGCGCTGGTCTTCGCGCGAACGCATTGAGCCGCGCGGTTTCCCCGCGTGGACACCGGACCCGCGCGTGAGGACCACGCCCGCCGCGCGCCTTCCGGGAAGATCGCCCGGAGGCGGGATTTCTCCAGGATCGTATCCTTTTTTCAATATCTTCCGGTCCATACCAGCATCAGCCCATGCCAGACATGCCAATGTGAAATTAAACGAAAATCATGTTTTTAAAAAGACATGTTCCTTGCGTTTGTTCATCTTTTGACGTAGGCTTGTAAGAGTACCGACCATCCTTCTCCACCGGAGACGATCCAGGAGCCTGACCATGAGACTGCTTACCGCGCTATTTGAGTCTCGCCGCCGCGTGCCGGAACAGGACATTCCGGAAACACGCATGGAGCGGCTGCGCCAGTCGTACCGGCGGCGCCTGAGCGATGTGCTGGAAGATGTCTTCCACCGGGCCTGCACCGAAAACGATTTCCGGACCGCGGCCTGTCTCTACGCGGTGCTGGAGGACATGTACCGGCGGCGCCAGAGCAGCAATGGCTCGGAACGGCGCTTTTCCGAGGACGCGCTCACCCGCGCCCGCGAATCCCTGGAACAATGCCGCGCCCGCGTCCGGCAGAACAGCAAGCCCGAACCGAAACTCATCGAAAGCAGCACCTGATCCGGTTTGGGCGTTCCCCGCCACGGCGCGATTCCCGGCGTCAGGGTCCGCCCAGGAGGGATTTGGCCCAAGGGGGGTGTTTGACTGAACGCGCCACGCATGCCCCTGTGCGTTTTGGGAGATTTTTAACCACGCGTTGACCAGGCGATCCACAGCGCCACACCGGCAAGCGCGGCCGCGAACAGCTTGCTGGTCATGGCTTTACCGCGCTTATTGGCCAGCATCGGCCGCAGCAGGCTGGCCAAGGTCACGATCGTCGCGTGAATGGCCGTCGCCACCAGGACGTAAATCAAGGAGAGCCCCACTGCCTGCCCGGCCAGGGGAAGGGTGGGATCAAGGAACGTCGGCAGAATCGCGATGTAAAACAGGGCGGCTTTGGGATTGAGGAGGTTGGTTGTCACGCCGCGTGCGAAAAACCGCGCGTCAGTCTCAATTGAAATGCCATCCGGACGCTTGCTGTCGCGCCAGGCGTCCCAGGCGAGGTAAACGAGATAAGCGACCCCGCCCCATCGCAAGAGGGCGTAGAGCATGGGTGACGCCGTGATCACCGCGGACAGACCGAACGCCGCCGCGAGGCCAACCACCCCCAGCCCCAACGCGACACCGGCCACGGCTGAATATCCGGCACGGCGCCCCGCCTGGACACCCACCAACGTCAACCAGGCCATGTTCGGGCCAGGCGTGAACTCAATGAGCGTGCTCGTGAGCGCGAAGGCCAAGGCCGTTGCAAGAGTGATGCCCATCACTGTTCCACACTCCACTTTTCCTTCCAATGGCTGTCCCGGCCGCGGTACAGACGGCCTTGGCGGGAACAGCGCCATGCTTCCGCCACCCGCGCCATCCAGGATCGCACCGTGGCTCACCGTGGTCGCGGTGGCCATATCCCCAATCCACCCTCCCCCTCACCGCGGCGGCAGCCACACACCCGGCGCCTCCCCCTGGGCGGCACGGACAAGAAACAAACGGTAGCGTTCGATCTCCACCCCGCCCTCCGTCCGGGACACATCCCTCAGGACCGTCCCTTCCCGCCACAAAGCGCCCTCCATTTGGTTACCGTATCGTTCCGGCCGTACCAGGATGCCCAGGGCTTCGCCGGGCTCGGCGCGTGGCAGGGGAGTCAGGGTCCAGTGGGCGCCAACGCCGATGGTCTTTGTCCCCGGCGGCAGCGTCCAGGCCAGTTCCGCCGCCAGCCCATAGGGGTCGGCGGCGATGAAGGTGGCGCCCGCCGCGCGCCGCGCCGCCTCCACTTCCGCCGCCAGCCCGTCCCAGCCGGACAATTGCCGCGCGGCGGGATCGTGCGCGGGGAAGGCGGGCCAGCCGGTCAGCACATGCCCGTACACCAGCGCCGTGATCGCCAGGCCCAGGGCCACGGCGGGGCGGGTCCACCGCCGCCAGGCGGGCGCGGTCAGGCCGGAGGCGGCGATGGCGGCGGCGGGATACAGGATCGCGGGCCAGTTGCCTTGCACCCGGTCGCCGATCGCGTGTTGCGTGAACAGCAGCGCGCCGGGCAGCCACAGCGCCGCCAGCAGCGACGCGGCGGGGTCGCGGGCGCGGATCGCCTGGCGGAGCGCGGCCATGATCCCGGCGAGGAACAGGATGAAGACCCCTGGCGTCGCGAGGCCGATCTGACCGGCCGCCAGCTCGGCGAGGAATCCCGCCGCGCGGTCCGGCCGCCAGTCCGCGACCCGCCCGCCCTGGCGCAGGAAACCGGCCCATCCGTGCCCGGCGTTCCACAGCACCACCGGCAGGAACACCAGCACGGCGATCAGCACGCCCAGCCAGGGCCAGGGGCGGCGGAGCGCGCGCGGGGTGGCGAGCAGCAGGAACAGGCCGAAGCCCGCCGGAAGGAGGACGGCGGTGTATTTGCTGGTCAGTGCCAGACCTGTGAACAGGCCCGTGGCGAGCCACCAGGCGGGGGCGCCTCCGGCCACCACGCGCGCCGCGGCCCACAAAGCGGCGGTCCAGAAGAACAGCAACGGCGTGTCCGGGGTCATGATGACCGCTCCGGCCCCCAGCATCAGGGTCGCGTTCAGCAGCGCGGCGGCGGTCAGCCCGGCGCGGGCGTTGGGGAACAGCCGCTCCGCCGCGTCGTACAGCAGCAGCGAGCCCAGGGCGGCGGAGAGGGGGCCGGGGAGGCGGACGCCAAGAGGGGTGGGACCGGCGAGCCATGTGCCCGCCCTGATCCACAGCGCCACCATCGGGGGATGATCGAGGTAGCCCGCCGCCAGGGCCTGGGACCAGACCCAATAATACGCCTCATCCGGGACCAGCGGCGTCACGGCGGCGACCCAGAGGCGGATCAGGGTCAGCAGAACCAGGGACGCGAACAGCAGGGGATGGGGCACGCCGCCTCGTTAACAAGCGCCGCCGGTGAGGGGAAGCCTCACCGGCGGCGCCCCGTGGCATCACCTGGCCCGCCATACCAGGGTCGAGGAGACCGCGTAGTTCCACACCACCCCGATGACCGCGCCCATCGCCCCCGCCACCGTCCAGGCGGCGTGCGAGGCGTACAAAGCCTTGGCGATGCCGATGTTGGCGATGGCCCCCACGCCACACACCAGCATGAACAGCAGCAATCCCCGCCACAACCTGGGGCCCTTCAGCCGCTGATCGGCATAGGTGATGACATTGTTCAGCTCGAAATTGCAGCCCATCGCGACCACGGTGGCGATGGTTTGCGCGATCCCGAAATCCAGCGCCGTGGTCTGAAGCAACACGCCAAGCACCGCCAGATGCACCATCACGCCGATCCCGCCCACGGCGGCGAACGAGATGAAGCGCGTCGGCAAATACCCCGCGAACGTCTTGTCCAGCAGCAGCCCCGCGAACTGCATCATCACCTGGGCGTTGAGCTTGCTCTCCCCCGCGACGCGTTCGTGGAAGGTGGCGGGCACTTCCCGCACCCGCAATGGCGTCGGCGCGCTGAGCACGAGGTCGAGCAGGATCTTGAACCCCTGCGCGGTCAGATGCGGCGCCAGGTCCTCGAACAACGTCCGCGGCAGCATGAAAAAGCCGCTCATCGGATCGGTCAGAGTCACCGGCAGAATTTTTTGCGCCAGCCAGATGCCGCCATCGGACAAGGCGTGCCGCCATTTGCCGGCGAGACCGGCGTTGTCGCCGCCCTCGACATGGCGGCTGGCGATGGCGATGTCGTACTGGCCCGAACGCAGTTCCGCCAGCATCACCGGCAGCCGCGTTTCATCGTGTTGCAGATCGCCATCGATCACCGCGACATAGGCGGCGGAGGAGGACAACGCCCCCTCGATCACCGCCGAGGACAGGCCCCGCCGCCCCACCCGGCGGATGCAGCGCACCCGCGGATCGAGTTGGGCGATGCGCCGCACCTCCGCCGCCGTGCCGTCCGGGCTGTTGTCGTCCACATAGATCACTTCCCAGTCGATGCCGCGCAACGCGGCGTCGAGTCTCGCGATCATCGGCGCGACATTGGGCCGCTCGTTGAAGCAGGGCACCACCACGCTGAGAAGCGGCGCGGCGCTGGTCTGGTCCCCGAGGCTGAGGCTGAGGGGCAGGCTTTCGTTCATCCGGGTCGGACTCCATGGATCGCGGTCGTGGTCAGCCACACCTGACGCCTCAATGGTGTCGATCTGGTGGCAACGGCGCGACTCGCCGCCCAGGGCATGCGCATGGTTCAGAGCGAAAGCGTGAACAAAGTGTCAATGAAGCAAAAAACTCATCACGCACCCGCGCTTTCACCAAAAAAGCGCCGTGCCCCACTTTTCAAAGTGACGCGCTTTTTCCATCATGCGAAAACCTCCGGCGCAATTCCCTGAACAACGAACAGGCGTTATTTCATCAATCCGATCAGGAGCACCGTGAGACCACATGGATTTACCCGAAACCCGATATTTCTCTCAAACTTCCCCCCAAACTTCCCCTGGCCTCCTCCCCGGCACGGCCCGTGACGCCACCCCTCCGGCTGTCACCCCTCCGGCTGTCACAAGGACAATGACGGGGACGCTCCCCCCGGCGTTCGCCGCGCTCATCGCCCTCACCGCCTTGTGCGGCTGGATTTTTGGCGCGCCGCTGCTCACCACCTGGGTGAACGGCTATGCCAGCATGAAGCCGACGACCGCGACCCTGATCCTGCTCATGGTGCTGGCGCTGCGCGCCCTCGACGCCGGCAAACGCACCATCGCGGCCTTTCTGGGCCACTGCATCGCGGTCTTCGCCTCCCTCACCCTCATCGAGGGACTGTCCGGCCTCGATCCCCAGACCCTTCTGGCCCTGGGCGCCCGGCCTGACGGACCAGCGCCGGTTTTCGGCCAGTGGCGCATGTCCATCGCCGCGGCGCTGTCCTGCCTTGGCCTCGGTACAGCCATTGCCTGCGCATCGCATGAACGGCGCGGCGCGTTCGCCGGGGTGCTGGCGGGCGCCGTGGGTATCCTCACCATGGGCGGACTGATCGAATTGGCGGTGGCCCCGCAACAACTCTATCATCTGGCGGTGTTCAGCTCCTTCTCCCTGCCGGCCGGTTTCGCGCTGTTCCTGCTCGCGGCCGCGCTGCTGCGCCGACACCCCCTGGACCTCGCCGCCCTGCCGCTGCTGTGGCGGACCAGGCCCGGCTTCC